>JAZGGS010000269.1:0-2200 GCA_036480595.1 Ignavibacteriaceae bacterium | reverse complement strand
CCAAATCGAGCGGGTTATTTCCAGTAATAGAAAATGAATGATCATAAACCGCAAAGTTAGGTTTTTGTGGTAATGCAAATTCTATGAGAGGGTCCCCGAAGAGCAGGTTGCAATAATTGAATACCCTGTTTGCATCACTAAAACCCGATTCATTAAACAACTTAACTTTTGCAAGAAAATGAGCTTGAGAAATACCCTGTGATGTATCTAATAACAATTTTTCATAGAAATATTTTGGGAAAGAACCTGATGTAGAAATATAACCAAAACTTGAATTGCCAAGATAATTTATTGCCTGTCCATCTTCTGAACTTGAAATAAACAACTCACCGAAAGCATTTATGTCCGGCTCAGCAAATTTACCGGTTGAGCAGCCAAAGTCGGAAATTACCGGATTCCTGTCATCAAAAATATTTTTCAGATCAGCGATTTCAGTAATACCGTTATCCCACGTTTCAGTTCCGCTGTGTCCTATGTAAGAAATAAATAAACCGCTGCTGTCAATTTTATTATCAATTTCTTCACTGGAGTAAGGTCCAAAGTTTGTTGGTGGATCAATTGTTTTATAGAAGTGTGTCCCGTTACCGCCCACAGGTGTTTGTAATATATAATTTTGGAAGACAAATTCGTTTGTTGATTTTAGCAATTCAAGCTGCACCGGATTATTTGCATCTCCCCCGCTAAAGAATAAGTATCTTTTGTTATAATCATCATATTGCCTCTCTAAATAATTCTGATGTTTATCCAGATATAGATATACTTGTGCATTATTTTCTGCCGGTATACGTCCAACAAACATTTGCTGCAAATTTACTGCCGAGGTATCCCAGGTTGTAAACCATACATCACTTACAGGCATTCCGTAAGAAGGTACAAGGTTTTTTCTTTTCACGATGGGAGGAGGATCCCATTGATCTTTATAATCGTAATTGGCATCTCCTAATAAAAGCAGGTATGATGGGGAAGGTTCAATCCAATATTGATGAGTCCTCCTGAGAAATTCCTTTACAGATTCTGGTGTTTCAAACCCGAAACCAAACTCATCATAAATATCATTAACATATACCAGCTCAGTTCTTAAAGAATAATTTGACTTGATAAAATTGTGATAATCATTTGCAGATGATTCTAAAACTTTATTGGAGATTATAATATAATCCGCAGCCCTGGATTGGTTTCTTAAATTAACAAATTGTTTTTTTTCTATGAAGAGAGGGCTTAAAATAAAATCGTTTGAAACGATAAAATATTTATCTCCGCCCGATATTGTATCTGTTATGGTAAGAGTAGTGCCGGTTACATTAATTGCAGATATTTTCTTTTGCCCATTGTTTAATTTATAAACGAGCAAATCTGAGGGTTGGGAAAGAATATTGAAAACATTAATGATCCTTTCCGATTGCTGAACGGAATCAGGAATACTAATTGTGATGGAATCGTTATATGTAATGTTTTGCCTGTAATACTCAACATCCAGCCAATCTATAAAAGCACGATGAAAACTGGAAGAATCGTTTGGGAGACCAAACAATCTGTAAATATTATTACCTTCCAATAGCTCAGCAGAATTGAAAACTGAATTGAAATTAACAGTTTGCTTATAATTAAAAGTTATTGTGTCCTGTGGATCGGGATTGTTTAAGCTGGCACCAAAACGATGAGCATTTGTAAAAAGCTGATCGGAAGCATTGCTTATAAGCCGTGCATAAATTTTAACAAGCGAATTATTAACAATATCAATAGCAGGAAACTCCAGAGAGTTTGATCCCCAACTGTTGGCAATTAACCAGGTCCATACTTTATTCTCCTGCCAGAAAGGCAGCTGAATCCTTGGAACTTCCGCATCGTAAAACCATAACCGTTTGTTTTCTTCAAAATGCAGATCTACAAGATGAGAGGTTACGGTATCAGTTAATCCCGATATTCCGGTGGTTTGTAATTCTATCCTGTACCCGTTATCCCCGTTCCAGGTCAGCCAGACAAATGTGGTGTCGTTGTACCGGTTCAAATAGTTAATATAATCTTCACCCTGCTGAACGATGTTTCTATATTCTGCAGAAGTGTGGTTCCTGCTTCCCCAAAACTCTATATAATCACCCGGATCGAAGGATAAATCGGATTCTCCAAAAACATAGAGTGGTAATTCATCACCCTTTAAAAATATCTTAAATGTTACAGGATTGATGCTCTGGGGATCAAC
>JAZGGS010000268.1:0-3784 GCA_036480595.1 Ignavibacteriaceae bacterium | reverse complement strand
TCACATGCGGTGCAAACATGCCCATGGGATTCACTGCCCAGGGTTATTTGTGGTGATTGGTATCCTGCGAATAAGAAAAGAATAACTATTGGTGTTATAAACGATTTAGCTATGGTTTTCATAGTATCTCCTCAAAAGGTGTTATAAAAACATATATTTACAACTCTCATCGTGTATTATAAATTTAAGACTATCTGAATCAAGTACAGAAAGTTGCAACAGTTTTGAAATCGGCGATGAGACCTCTGCCATGGTCGATTCCGCAAGAAAGACATTGATTCGCCGTGTGACTTATTTGGTTTCATAGTTAGCAGAGATTTCCTTACGAATTATTGATTTTGGCCGTTGAGATTTCATAAAAATCCTCGAAGATGCCAAGCAAATCTTTCTTGTTCATATTCTTATGTTTATTTGTAAGAAAGGAGCATGCATGTTTTTTTATATTTCTTAAAGGTATCCTATGGTCATAAATTAACCGGGCTATATCCTGGATTTCTAAGTATAATTCGAGTAGATTCCCGCTTGGACTATTTATGGAGCAGCGGTTTTCCCACCATTCCCATCTGCATGTCAAATTTAGCTTCTTTCTAATAAACTTGTTAAATATAGTTTGCCACCAGACGCGATGATACTTTCTGTCAAAATTTATATAGGCAGACTCACCCCAATGACCTTCGCATGATGACCATGTTGATATTCCAATAGAAGAAGCCGATTTTACTAAACGGGCAATGAATGGTTCCAAATCATATACACGTATTTTGGGCAGACACTCAAATTTTTTAAATTGATTAAACTTACCATACCAGTCTCGCTCCCAGTTCAAACGAAAAATATCAATAGGGATTCTGTTCATAAATATTTCAGTCAAATATTGATTGTTGTTTATATCAAATTGTTGTGTGTCAATATTAACAAAGTATCCATGGCGGCCTTGTGCAATATCCTCTTTTATAGAATCCTGATGGAGCTTATTATAAATCTTTTTATAATTAATGTTTTGCAATATTTCCAGGAATTCACAATCATCAATATGTGAATTATCACTTAACCGTACTTTTCCGGAATTACTATCATATTCCAGTGAAAATCCTCGTGCTGAGAAGATTTCGTAAAAACGATCCGTACGTTCTTTTTTGCCATTTGTTATTTTTTCGACAAATTTTTCTACAAATGATGTTTTTGTTTGTTCGTCGGAAGTACAATTGGACATGAATCTTCACCTCAATTTTTTCACAATTCAAGTCTAATATATTGTCAATGCCTTACATGTCTTATAATTAAGCTTACTAATTTCCATTGTTGCCCTTCATTCTAAACAAATCATACAGAATTGTATTTCAATATTCATTACAAATCTACTTTGCTTGGATAAATATGGGGAATGGCTTGGACAAATAGGGAATGCGGAAAAATTCACCCACGTGATGGTGAAAAATTGTACAAGAATAATACACAGAGAAATAAAGAAAGGGTTACTAACGATGTTTTTTATCTATTCATTATGTGTAAATCCATTAATTATAATAGGCTACTAAAATTATTTCTATAGACATGCAAATCCTAAATAAAAGATCCTCTTTGGCATGAATTTAGCGATAATTTCATTGCATAGATAAGGAAATTTAATTATTCGCTTCTTTTATACGAAATAACAATAATTTAAAGGACCTAAAAACATGTTTGGGAAAAAGAAAGATGCAAAGCAGGAGCAATCTACTAGTCCGGAGAAAACGGAAGAACCTAAATTAACTAATGATAGTAAAAGTGGATTCAAGAAAGTAAATGAATCCAGAAAGGAGTCAAACATGGCGAATCTGACATCAGACGCTAATATTAAGGGAACGATCAAATTTGGGCAAACTATGAGGATAGATGGGAACTTTGAAGGAGAACTGATAACCGATAACGGAGAGCTCGTTGTTGGTAAGACAGGTAATGTTAAGGCAAACGTTAAGGTAAGAAGTGCCGTTATTGAGGGTAGAATTGATGGAAATATTAAAGCGTCTGATAAAGTTGAACTTAAGCAAAATGCACACCTTATCGGTGATCTGCAAGCAAAAACATTAGTTGTGGAAAAAGGTGTTGTTCTTGTCGGACAATGTAATGTGAATCCGGAAGGAGCTAAAGTAGAAGGTCAAAGTCATAGTTATAAAGAAGAATCAAAAAAAGAAGCAAAATCTAATAGGTTGACAAACGTATAAAGCATAGGGTTAGACATTATAAGATTCCGCCTGCCCCTTATGTCAGACCCCTGATTAAAATCGGGCATGATCGAAATTAAACATGAGTTGGCTGTCCCTGGTTAGCTATATTATCCAGATATATTAGAATGTTATAATGGATATTTTTCTTACTTAGGAATTCTTGTGTTATTCAGTACGATCTGGATCGTCGTCATATTTGTCTACAATACCATCGCCGTCTTTGTCTCTCAGGAAATCTGAATCATTATCATCGGTTAAGAATACTTCTCCAAAGGGATTAGGGCTTGTACAATGGGTTCTATACGAGCCCGGTGACTCTTGAAAACCAGTTTCAAATTCCGATACAGATATTTCTCCTTTTACAACAAAACTGAAGATGCTGGAACGATCGCCAGGTTTTATTGTTTCATCCGGCTTTTCAACTGTATAATTAGTAGTTGATGATCCAAAATACCCATCAAACGTCCAGGTAATTTTTTGATTTTTGCCATTTATTGTAACTTTAGAATCCCACAGGTTCGGCCCTGTAACATTGCCTCTGAATAGATGGTCTGCCGGTGTTGCGTCCTTGGAGGTATATTTTAGAGTCAATGATGCAATAGGTTCAACATGATGCTTTGGATTGAGTTCATTTTGATCATCATTGATTACTTGAAAACAATATCGCATGAAGTCAGGAACGTGAGTCGCACTAACATCAACCCTGATAGAGTCGGCAAAGGCACTCTTTGCCCCTATAAGGAGGCCAAGACACAGTGAGATAAAGAGTAATGTTTTGTTAAATCTAAATTCTTTCATTAGGGTGTGTCTCCTTTCCATTAAACAGAATATCATTAATCATACTGATAATATTCCATTTATACATTTTTTGAAGTACATATATTAGCACTGAAAATATCATGAATCATGCAGAAAATCAAGGGTACGTAATAAAAAAGGTTGTAACCTATGCCTTGGCATTCTGTTAAAAATATATAATGTTATTAATCTTATCCGCATTTAGCAACATACTGGTTGGAGCAATGAATTGAGTTCCAATCATGATAGCCAGAATCGATTGGCTCAAACCTGAAGAGAAACCATGCTTTCGTCAAGTCTCACTGCTTTACATAAGAGAAATTAGTTGAGCTAAAAATTAGAATCAGGTCAAAAGAGGGGTGGTTTGTGTGTAATGAGACAGGAATAAGTACATGTAAGTTGTTTTAACGTTTTTAGTTAAAGGCTTTTGCGCATTTGCCGATAATAATGTATTAAGTCTGCTTATTTAGGTCTTATAGCCTGAAGGGAGAAATATAAGTGAAAAAGGGGCAAAAGAGGAAAGCTGATATTTACAAAAATCTTTCAAGTCAAAATAGTCCCCGATTTGGTGAAATTGCAGTAGATATGGGGTTTATAACTGACAAGCAACTAAAAGAAGCCCTGAACGAACAAATTGAAGACAAGCTTGCTAATCATCCACACAGATTCATAGGATATATATTGTTTGAAAATGGTTGTATAACTAAAGAACAGTTTGATACTGTTTTAGATACCTTATTTTTTAAGGTACCTGCCTAGTTTAGATGATCAGGCCTGAA
>JAZGGS010000267.1:0-2536 GCA_036480595.1 Ignavibacteriaceae bacterium | reverse complement strand
GAAAGGTTGATGATTTGCTGAATAAGCTTGAAGCACTAAGTGAATACGAAGCTACCGGGCTTGAAACGCAGAGATACCGGTTTTTATATAAGCAGCTTTTATCTACAAAAGGAATGATCAGCATAATAGCCGGTGGTGAATTTTCCTTCGACATGGAAGCAAAAATACTTTATGATGCTGAACCGCCTCAATATTCGCCTGATCATTTTCAGAATATACTTGATGAGCTAGATGGGATACTTCCCGGTGAGGGTAAGCTTTCAAAAAGAGTGGATGATTTTAGAAACCAATTTATTATACAGGAAGAAAATCTGGATGCGGTTTTTAGTGCTGCTATAAATGAATGCCGAAACAGAACTTCTAATTATATTGAGTTGCCCGAGGGAGAGAGTTTTAAAGTTGAATATGTAAATGATAAACCCTGGGACGCCTACAATTGGTATAAAGGAAACTGCTTTAGTGTTATACAGGTAAATACCGATTTGCCGGTTTATATAGACCGAGCAGTTGACCTTGCTGCACACGAGGGATACCCAGGACACCATGTTTACAATACATTGCTTGAAGAGAAGCTTACAAAACAGAAAGGTTGGAAAGAGTTTTCTGTTTACCCGCTTTACAGCCCGATCTCTCTTATTGCTGAAGGCAGCGCGAACTTTGGAATCGAAATGGCTTTCCCCAAAAATTCCAGGATGAAGTTTGAAAAAGAAGTGCTTTTCCCGCTTGCAAACCTGGATTCCAGCAAGGCAGAGCTTTACTATAAAGTTTTGGAACTTGATGATAAACTTAGCTATGCCGGCAACGAAGCAGCACGTAATTATCTTGATGGAAATTGGGATAGAGATGAAACGCTTAACTACATTGTGAACTTTTCTCTTCGTTCTAAAGAGAGAGCAATAAAATCACTTGAGTTTATTGAAAAGTACAGATCGTACGTAATTAATTATAACCTGGGTAAAGATATTGTGAAAGATTACATTGAAAGAAACGGCGGATCTGCAGAATACCCGGGAAGAAGGTGGCAGTTATTTGAAGAGTTGTTATCAACTCCTCAAACACCATCCGGATTGATGGAATAATTATTTAAATTTTTCTTCCAGTATTTTATTAAGCTTTAGGAAAGCATTATCATTTAAGGAAACTTTTGTAAAGACTTTTATAATTAAATCTTTATTCATCTTTTCAAAATCTTTTTCGTGCGGGGCAATTAGTACACCACCTAAATCAACCGCCCCGGGGCTGATTAATAATTTATCATCCCCTTTGCTGTAAAATAATTCCGGTCTGTGCTTATCTCTTAAGAAAAATAGTAAGCTCCAACCATATTCGGCATCATAAGTAGAAATAATATTAAACATTGGCTCAGTGCTTGCAGAAGAAATTTTAGCGTAAGCTTTGTAAAATATTTTAAACGCTTTAATAATTTTCTTCATTTCTGTTGATTCTATAACTAAAAACCTTCGTAACCTGTCATCCACACTGGTTACCATTAACTCCTCATCTTCCAAAATAAATTTGCCAAACTCATTTTTTAATTGATGATAATCATCTTCAATTAACATAAAATTTTTTCTGACTGCCTGAAAGTGAAAATGATCGGGAGCTGATGCGCCGCAAGCAGGACCGTTGTAAATAAGAGAATAGCCGCTTGAAAGATGTTTTGTAAGTTCCAGCATTCCTTCCATGTTATCGAAAATATTCTGAGGTTCGTGCTGCACCGAACTAATTGTAAAATGCTGCGGGAAAATCGGGAATGGATTGCAAAGAAGTAAATATTTATCAGGAAGTAAAATT
Source organism: Ignavibacteriaceae bacterium (assembly GCA_036480595.1). GTDB lineage: Bacteria > Bacteroidota > Ignavibacteria > Ignavibacteriales > Ignavibacteriaceae > JAZGGS01. Next base: position 742 of record JAZGGS010000267.1, on the reverse strand, counting down.
CCCTGTTGAGGTTCCGGTAAGTTTTCAACACATAAAAAACATTCACGGTTGTTTATCGATATATCATCGGTCTTTGCAGCAGATGATTTAATTCTACCCGGGTTGTATTGTACTTTTATTTTAAATCCATCGAACAGAAACTCTTTTATTTTTACATCATCAAGAGCATCGTATCTTTCTTTTAATAAGTGCCACCTTAACAGTTGTTGTTCAAATAAAACTGATGCTGCCTTTGCATAATCGCCTTCACTTATATAAAAATCAATGGCGGCGTTATGTATAGTTTTAATTTTTATCAAAATAAATTTTTCCCCGTTTGTTTTAAGCGATTTAGATCCTGTCTGGTTTTAATTTCTTCAGACCTGATAAGGTCTTTATACGAATTGTTTTTATTCTCCTGTTCTACTGTTAGCGAAGCATCCGTATTTCCCTCCCACCTTCGGCAAATATAAACCGGTTCATAAATTCTGCCGATTTTATACTCTCTGCAAACAGCTAGCCCAACCGCGTAATCTTCACCGTAACTTACATTAGGGAATTTGATTTTACGCACAGCAGGAGTGTAAAATGCTCTTGGTGCGCCGAGTCCATTAATTCTCAATGCATTGTTCGGTCCATTTTCAGCCGTCCATTCTTTATGATCGATAGTACCCGGAAGGATTTCATTAAGATTAAAATCTGTTAGTTTGTAGCTGCCAATTACCATCGCGCAACTTTCTTCATAAAACTTATCTATAATTTT
>JAZGGS010000266.1:0-6360 GCA_036480595.1 Ignavibacteriaceae bacterium | reverse complement strand
GTTTTTTTGCTTTCCGGAGGGCTGGCGTTTTCTCTTTTTGTTTGTATTATACCTTTTACACTAATTATATTTTGGCTCCTTGGTAAGTTCCTCAATTCTGCTGAAGTTGAAATTCAAATTGTTACATTAATTGAAACTGTTATTCCGTATGAAGGTTATGCTGATTTTGTCAGAGAAATTATATTTGACAGAGTTCGCGAAGTTGTGGAATTCAGAAACCTTGCAGGTTTTATAGGAATAGTAGGTTTATTTTTTGCCGCCAGCGGATTTGCCAGCAGTTTAAGAACAGTACTCAATAAAGTTTTTGGGACTGACCTTGATATGAATATATTTTTAGGAAAGTTGCGGGATTTTATTGTTATTCTTATTGTGGTTCTTTCGTTTCTTATCACAACAATGCTGCTGCCTTTGTTAGATTTTTTCCGATCATTTGCAGATGCAACACCTTATCTTCAAGTTTTTAACAAGCCGATATTTCAACAATTTTTTTCGACCTCAATTTCATTCATCATAATGTATTTTCTCTTCTCTTTGATGTACAAATTTATGCCTGTAGTAAAGATCCGCAAGCGTTCTGTATTAATCGGTGCATTGTGGGCAGCTGTGTTATGGGTTGGAGCTAAAGTGCTTTTCGGAATATATCTTGCAAGCTTTAAAACATTTAGCAGAATTTACGGCGCTTATGCTTTGGGTGTTGTAGTTGCATTCTGGATTTATTATACAGCAGTTGTTTTTATAATTGGTGCAGAAATTGGAAAACTCTTTGATGAAAGATTAAATATTAGGATAAAGAGCAAACAGAGATTCCCAAAGTGACAAATTAGTTGCCATAATTAAAAATTCTTCCCGCAAAAAAATTATGATCGTGTTAAGTATTATTAATCCGATAGATTTTGGGAGGATTTTATTTTTAATGGATTTTGAATAAGATTTTCTAATACTTTTGTTTGATTTTCTGATTTATCATTACTAATTTTACCCGATAAACTTCGCTGCTTATAACCTTTTTTAATCGTTAGAAAAATTCGTTTTTTAACCAAAATTAAGAGATTTTAGATGGAATGGCTTCAAAATATTACTTTGCCTCAATCCTTAGAACATATTGAACTGCTGCACTATTTGCTGGTGATTTCGCTTTTTATATTTATTCCAATTGTCAGCGTCTTCTTCTGGGGTACAGGTCTGTCAGTTTATTTTAAAGTAAATGAAAAAAAGTACCTTGATAATAAATACAGAAGAATAGCAAAAGATATTATTGAAATTGTTACAATAAATAGAAGTACCGGCGTAATTCTTGGAATCGTTCCGTTGATTACGGCAATTTTAATTTTTGCACAGCTATTTCAATCTGCTGAAATTACAAACCTGGATTATCTAACTGCATCTCTTTTTCTTTTAAGTGTTGCGTTGTTTTTCATTTATGATTACCGGAATTCATTAGGTGATTTAAAAGAGTTAAGATTAAGTTCCGGCATTGCCGGGTTTATCATATTGTTTTTTGCTCTCTGGCTGTTTGTTGCAGGAATATCTGTTGCTGTATTTCATGGTTATTGGCAGCCGGAAGGATTATTTAGTGACCTGTTTTCCTCACTGGTAATTATCAGGTTTCTATTTCTTTTTGTTGCATCTTTAGCTGTAACAGGTGGTGCAATATTGTTTGGATTATTTTTCCCTGTTGGCACCAAAGCAAAAATTGATAATGATTACGCTGAATTTGTAAAAAGCAGAATGCTAAAGGTTACATTTACTGCAACAATTTTGCTGCCCTTAATTATGTTTGCCAACCTGTTCATTGTGCCCGACACTTCTCTATCCGGTGCAATTTTCACTTATATTATTATTGGATTGTTTTTACTATTCCTTGCTTATCATTTTCTTTATATGATCTTTGCAAGGTTCAGCAGCAAGTTTACAGCGTTGTTATTTTTTAGTCTGCTGCTTATGCTCCTTACAGTTATTATTAGCGATAAAATAATTATCAGCAATACAACTAAAGTTCAATCTGCAGTTCTTGCAGTTGAGTATGATGAGTTATTAGCTGAACTTAAAGGGGAAGATGCCGCAATTGAACTTAACGGTGAAGAGATATATAAAGTAAGATGTGCATCCTGCCATAGATTTGATATAAAACTTGTCGGTCCTCCTCATAACGAAGTTGTACCAAAATATTTTGGTAAAGAAAAAGAGTTAATCGCTTTTATTAGGAATCCCTCTAAAATTGATCCTGATTATCCTCAAATGCTAAACCCGGGATTAAAACCTGCCGAAGCCAAAGCCGTAGCAGATTACTTGCTTGAGCTGGTTAAAAAGAATGTTGTGAAGTAGGGTTATTGGATAAGTTATTTGTTTGCCCACCGAAGTGAAGTGTAGGCGGGACTTTTTACTTATTAAAGATATTAGGTAACTTAGTTCAGATTCAATCAATTTTGACGAGTACCTAATTTTCTTTTCTAAATATCAGGTTTCCCTTTTTTGAGTAGTTATATACTAATTTGATTTTATTTTAACTGGAATATCCTCTTTTCTCAGAAGTCTGTGTCCTTCAAAAACAGTTAATATTTCAATTGAATTTTTTTTAAGTAAGTAAACTATTCTATAATTTTTATGTAATATTTCTCTGATTTGGGTTATGGAGAGTTCCGGAACAATTCTTCCTTTTACCGGATTTTCCGGAAGGGATTCAGCCAAAGAGATTAATTTATCAACAAACTTCAAAGCTGCCCGGGGATTATCTGTTGTAATAAATTCTTCGATTTCTTGCAGCTTCAACAATGATTCTTTTGTCCACAACAATTTCATCTATTTTTCCCGGACCGGGATTTTCTTAATTCATTCTTAAGTTGAGATGTTGAATATACTTCTCCACTCTCTGAGTTTGATAATCCGCGCGAAATTGAATCAATAAACAATTTAGTCTCCCTCAATTTATCGAACTCTGAAGGAGATATTAAAACTCCGGCTGGTTTACCATTTTGAGTGATAATTAATGAATTTCTCTTTGATTTTATTTCTTTAAGATATTTTGCTAAGCTTGACTTGAATTCTCCAACCGGGATGATATCACTTGAAACAGATATATTTTTCATTTATGCACCGTTTATTTGTCGTAATTATGGTCTTAATATAGACCTTTATTCTGACAATACCAATCCCCATACATAGCACGTAACATTGGAGCTTTTCACCCGCTTGCCAGCCCAAGCACGGCGTAACGCTGTTTCGCTTACTTCAGTGATAGGAGGAAAAAATCTGTACGAAAAAAGTAATGGCGTGAGCGAATCGGCAATTCGCTCTAATTTTATTCATCTGTTTTATTGAAGCTGAGAATTTTTACATTTTCATACCAATGTACATTCCGCTAAAATAAGGAATAAGCCAGATCGACCAAACAATGAAACTGTATCGGTGAAACTTTTTTCGAGCTTCATCGCTTCCTTTATTAGCTACCCTCGTTGCCCAAAGAGCATGAGCGAGCATCAACCAGAGGGCAATCTGACCAGTTAGTGTGTGTGGTTCAAGTAAATTGAAAGGTCCCTCTGCCAATTGATGCATAGCAAATGTTCCCGAAATATCAAAAACAAAACCAGCCCAAAAAGAGGATACGTGCCATGATTTAAGATACCTGACAATTCGTTCAGCCCAGACACCTAAGGAATAAAAAGCAAGTGCCAGTGTAATGAGAATAATCGATAAAATTAATAGACCAGACATTTTTTCCTTAGTTGTTTAACGGTGGCGGTAACCTAGCAAAAACCAAGCGGTCAACAAGTTTTAATTCACAATAATTTTGCCCGGGTTAAAGAACTTCCAAGATACCTGGACGTGTTTTTGTTCAGGTTGATTGAATTGTTATGTGCTGCAAAATTGATATATTTTTATCTCCCATTAAAATACTAAGCGGCAAATATAATCCATATTATATTGATTTAAGTTTAATTGTATTGTATAATCTTTTCTTTGTTCTTTACATAAATTAACTTAAATCTTCCCTTTGGGCTTTCACGTTGTTCAATTTCAAATTTTTTAATTGATTTAATCAATGGAGTCAACTTTTGGAAGCCATAATTTCTGGAATCAAAATTTGGCTGCTTTTTCTGTAAAAGATTTCCAACATCTCCCAGAAAAGCCCAACCATCATCATCTGCCAAATCGGATATTGTAGAAGAAATCAGTTTAATCACCTTTGGAGTTATTTTATCGATATTGTTTTTTTGTGACGACTTGCTCTTAGTCAATTCCGATTCACTTCCCTCAGTTTGGTATTTAAGAATTTCAATATAAATGAATTTATCACAAGCAACGATAAATGATTCCGGTGTTTTCTTCTCGCCAATTCCAAACACTTGCATCCCGGCTTCCCGAAGCCGTGTAGCTAAACGAGTAAAATCACTGTCGCTGGAAACCAGGCAAAAACCATTTACTTTTTCTGAATATAAAATATCCATTGCATCAATGATCATTGCGGAATCAGTTGCATTTTTTCCTGTTGTATATCCATATTGTTGAATTGGTGTTATAGCATTTTCCAGAAGAATATTCTTCCACTTTGATAGACGCGGTTTTGTCCAATCTCCATAAATTCTTTTAACTGTAGGATTGCCATACTTAGCGATTTCTTCCATCATCTCTTTCACATACGCAGAAGGTATGTTATCACCATCAATTAATACTGCAAGTTTTAAATCCATAAAATTCACCTAACACTCTTTTTTAAACAATATAATAAAAATAAGCATTGAAATATTCTAAACGTAATTTTTAACTTTTACAAAAACCATATTTTATAATCTCGAAAATTCAATTAATGAGTTATTATCGTTTCTAGCTGCACCCCTCGATAAGGATATACCCTAATAATTGCAACATTATAATTAGGATATAACCTAATATATTTGTGGCGATCATAATTAAATTTCTGTTCATATTTCCTCAAATTTCGCTTAATTAACTTTTACCACCTCATCTTAATCAATTTCTACTTTTTTAGATTTTTCCATAACAGATGATTTGTAACAGCGTAACTTTTCATTCGCTTACCCGCCGAAGTTCGCAGAACAACGAAGGAGGGGCTTAGCTCATCCTTAGATCCCGCTTCTTTTTAGCGGGAACACAGAATATCTCTCATCCGGCAGTCCGTAAGGACTCCGTCCTTCCGGGACGAGCCGCCGGTTTCGAGATGAATCCTTTATAACGTTAGCCTGCCTCGAACCGAACCTTTCGATTAGGTGTACTAATCATAGCATTGCTTTGGGATCTATGATCATAATCCCTAAACTCAATAGCAAGGAACTTTTAGGAAAAGGATCGATCATATTATCGGAAAAATATTCAACATTTAGACCAATGCGAAAATGCGCACCCCCCTGGATAGCAAAACCGGTGGAAACACCGCCATTGAACTGAACTGTTTGCAATGAATTAAAACGGTCCAAAAAGCCCTTGTTTATGCCAAAGAAATTCAACGAACCATAGGCATTCAAATAAACTCCAAAGTGTCTCGAAAGGGATTTACGATTATTTATATTAAGAGCTACCGTACCCAGCAGTTGTTCGAAATTGGGATATATTTCCATGAATTTGTCTGGAACCCGTAAATCCTGACGAATGGTATATATCTCGGTTCGCACTGCCAAATAAGACCACTGATGAGTACTGGGCTTAGTTACGGGCAGAATATATTTGAAAAGTAATCCGCCGAAGATCAAGGTCCTTTCATGCCCTTCGCTAAGGTTGTCCACATTATGTTTGCATCGGTGAAAATATCCGAACTGCAAAAAGGACTGATTGAATCGCAGGGTGTACATGAATCCCTCCTCCCAAATGATGGCGCTTGGATTGAACCGAATGTTATTCCTGTCATTGGCGATAAACTCAATATTACTCTCGAAAAAGAAACTGGACTGTTCACCACTCCTGAATAATTCTATCAAGACGCCAAGTTTCTGGTACCATGCGTGCTCTCGATCACCCATAGCGTAATATCCAAAACCACCCCACGCGGATACGGAAGACATCCAACGCAATGAATCGCGTTGGGCCGAAGGCAACTCAGTAAACATCGGGTTGATGATGATTTCGCGCCCCACCAGTCGCTGAGCGACCAAGATCGTATTCAAAATCACAAGCAAAGATAAAAAACAACACGTCTTCATTTCTTTCTCACTTTTTTCGTTTTTTGGAGAATTGCCGGTAGTTCCCAGGATTTCAATGAACAGTCCAGATGCTATGAATTGGCATAGTCATCATACGGACCAAATAAAACATAAGATGAGTACAGACAGATTCGTAGTTACTAAAGAACGTTTTCTATTCTTGCCAAAATGTGCATCCGTCCAGGCAACCTAACGATTCTGCCTTTTA
>JAZGGS010000265.1:0-2585 GCA_036480595.1 Ignavibacteriaceae bacterium | reverse complement strand
TTAACAGCATATGTAAATTGGGAAAAAATTATCCTGGTCTCCAATTAAACTCAACAAAAAAATATTAACAGGTTCTGTATATGAACGACTTACTGGATTTGTTTCATTTAATAAAGTCCCGTGTACCAATCATAACTATTGAAACGAGAGATGAAAAGGATACTTTGTTACTAATTACGAATATTGGAAAATCAATGAGAAGGCAGGTTTATGCATGGGATGTAATAAGGGGATTTTCAGTATTAGATAATACCGGCAATATTAAAGGAGCAAATCTCCTGGAAGCAACAGAAGTTTTATTTAATATTTATAACACTTCTCTTACAGGCATTTTTATTCTTTTAGATTATCATCCATATTTGCAGAACGATAGAAACATTCGTTTACTTAAAGAAATAGCTGCTAATGCAGAAAGATTAAAGCAAACAATCATTTTAGTTTCTGCACAAATCGATTTGCCCAACGAAATAAAACATCTATCCGCACAATATGAATTGTCCTTCCCGGATAGAGATAAGATTGAGCAATTCATATATCAACTGGTAGACCAATGGCAAAAGGAGCATCCTTCACAAAAGGTAAAAGTGGATGAAACCGTTCTGGATGTTTTTATTAATAATCTAAAGGGGCTTTCATTATCTGAAATTAAGCGGATTACATATAATGCTCTTATTGACCATGCTATTACTAAAGAAGACTTACCTGAAATAGCTAAAGCAAAATATAACTTATTAAATAAAGATAATGTTCTTTACTATGAACATGATTCTTCATCATTTGCTGAAGTGGGCGGTTTAAATAATTTTAAAGAATGGCTCGGAAAAAGAAAACAAGTTTTTCTATCTGACACAAAGGAAAAAATTATTGACATTCCCAAAGGTGTACTCCTTTTAGGCGTTCAGGGAAGCGGTAAAAGTCTGGCAGCAAAAGCTGTTGCCGGAACCTGGGGTGTGCCTTTATTACGCTTGGACTTTGGAACATTATATAATAAATTTTATGGAGAAACTGAGCGTAAAATAAGGGAAGCATTAAAAATGGCAGACCGAATGGCTCCCTGTGTATTATGGATTGATGAAATTGAAAAAGGATTAGCTACTGAATCAAGCGACAGCGGCACCTCGAAACGGGTACTTGGAACGTTATTAACCTGGATGTCTGAAAGGAAATCCTTTGTTTTTCTTGTTGCCACGGCAAACGATATTCAAAATCTTCCCCCGGAATTATTAAGAAAAGGAAGAATGGATGAAATATTTTTTGTTGATTTACCTGACCAGCCAATAAGGAAAATTATTTTTGAAATTCATCTTAAGAGGAGAGAATTAGATCCTGCAAATTTTGATTTAGATTTGATTTCCACTGAGTGTGAGGGATTTTCAGGTTCGGAAATTGAGCAGGTAATTGTTTCAGGATTTTATTCAACCGTAGGCGGCTATATGAAACTGAATACTGAAATGATACTTGAAGAAATAAAAAAGACTAAACCCCTTTCTGTTGTGATGGCAGAAAATATAAGTATGATGAGAGAATGGGCAAACGATCGTACTGTCCCAGCGAATTAATTAATTCCTTGTAACAATTGAGTTTGTTATAAGCATTTCTTCAATTTTAAATGCAAGCTGAGGGAAACCAAGAAGTATCAAATTTATAACTTGACACAATCCGTAACTTTTATAAATATTTATATATGAAATCGAATAAAATAATTTTAATAATTCTATCTGGTTTAATTCTTATTTTCATTGTTGGTTGCGGCTACACAGTTGTAAAGAAATCGACCAAATCTTCAGAATATACAAACACACAACAAGATTATAACTATAAGTTAAACGGTCTTTGGACTAAAAGAGAAGGTGGGACAAGTAATCATAACGGACGGGTAAATGCCTGGGTACAAGATTACTACTTAGTTTTTTCTAATGGCAGATATGGTTTTAGTTTTCGTGATCGTTCTCCTAATCTTTCCGGCGATTATTATATAGTATCAGATACCTTGAATTTAGTAACTGAAGATTATATTGCAAAGTATAAGTTTAGCAGAGACGGAACAGCTTTAATATTAAATTTTATCTCTTTTGAACGAAAAAATGAAACTAGAGGTTTTCCAGTCAGGCTTGAAGGAGCGTGGAGAATAAATTACTAATCATAATTCACTCAATTATTTAAGATAACAATTGTGTTTGTAACCATTTTATTTAACGTTATGAAACTCATCCCTCCAAAGGAGTCCTTCGGACAATCCTTCTCTTTCAAAGAGAAGGGCTTATAAGAATGTTAGAACTGTTCCTTAACATTCTGTCAGAAAATTTCATTAATGGTTTTAATGATAATGATTCGCCGCGGCGAACCTCTCTATTTAAGAGAGGGATTCAGGGAGAGTTTCTTTAAACACCCTTCCAACTTCCGATCCTCAACTTCCCATATATTTCTTATAACAATTGTGTTTGTAAACAATTAATTATAAGTTGCATTTGAAAATATGTTAATCCCTACCAACCTGGTTGGGTGATATAATTCTTGATAATGTTTATTCAATTCACAATATAGAAGAAGTAATATTTCTAAATAATATTATTTCTTTCACCTTC
>JAZGGS010000264.1:0-4851 GCA_036480595.1 Ignavibacteriaceae bacterium | reverse complement strand
ATGGTTTGGTGAACTTGAATTACCGGACGGAAGAAAAAATCTTCGCTTGTTTGATGAGCAAAGACTAACAACCTGGTTCGAGCCGTATATGCCTTCGTTCGATTTTGTTAGTTCCAAAGAAGCACTTAATAAAATGACTGATAATGCAGTTTGGTGGCTGAAAGAAACCGGTGCTGATGGGTTCAGACATGACGCTGTAAAGCATGTACCGAATGAGTTCTGGAGAACTCTTACCAAAAAGATAAATCTGCGCATCGAAGATAAAGATGTTTATCAGGTTGGGGAAACATTCGGAAGTTTTGATTTGATCAGTTCGTATGTTAATAACGGACAGTTGAATTCTCAGTTTAATTTTAATTTATATGATGTTGCTTTACCGGTTTTTCTTTATCCTGAAATTTCATTTGAACTTTTAGATCTTCAATTGCTGAAGACATTTTCAGTATACGGAGTAAATCATCTTATGGCTAACATAATGGATAGTCATGATAAAGTTCGTTATATGGCCTATGCTGATGGTGATATTGAATTAAACAGTAACGAGGCGAAAGAGCTTGGGTGGGCAAACCCGCCAAAAGTTGATCACGTATTAAGTTATAAAAAAATACAGCTTCATCTTGCATATATTTTAACAATTCCGGGTGTTCCGGTAATTTACTACGGTGATGAAATTGGAATGACAGGTGCTGCTGATCCTGATAACCGAAGAATGATGCGCTTTGATGATGAGATAAATAGTTCTGAAGAAGAAACATTGAACGAAGTTAGTAAACTTATACATTTACGTAAGAATCATTCAGCGCTGAGGCAGGGAGATTTTTATACGCTGATAGCTAATAAGAATATTTATGCATACATGAGATCGGACTTTAATGAAAGGGTATTAACAGTTCTAAATAAAAGTGAAGATAAGCAAACTGTTGAATTAAACTTCCCGGCTATTTATAAATTAAAGAATGGCGTTGACCTATTGAATGGTAATATGCTTGAAATAATAAACGATCAACTTAATGTTGAAATTCCGGCAACTGCATGGAGAATGTTTGTTCTCAATTGATAGAAATAATTTTTAAAAACTAAACAATTTCAATTCTTTCCAAATCAAAGCTGCTGAACCCAAAACTGCTGCATTCACATTAATTAATCCTGAAGGGAGAATCTTAACTTTATTTTTAAATGGGGTGAAAAGGTTTTCTTCCATATATTTTTTTGTCGGCTCAATTATTAAATCGCCTGCGTTTGCCAAGCCGCCCAATAAAAATATTGCTTCCGGATTTGTGACGGCAACAGCATCTGCTAACTTTGAGCCAAGTGCTTTACCTGTAAACTCAAAACATTGTAATGCAATATTGTCGCCAACTAATGCTTCCTCATATATCAATTCAGATGTAATACTTCTGTCTGAAAAATTTCTGAGTTTTGAACTTGTGGACGATTTTTCAAGCAATTCTATTGCTGTTCTTACAATACCCGTACCTGAAGCGTAAGTTTCAAGGCAACCTTTCAAACCGCAAGTACACTCTCTTCCGTTTGGTTCATAATTTGTATGACCAAGCTCTCCGGCAAAGCCATCGTGTCCGTGAACTAACTTCCCGTTTACAATGATACCGCTTCCTAATCCGGTACCGAGAGTAATAACAATTAAGTCCTTCATACCTTTACCGGAACCGAAGAGCAGTTCGCCAATTGCTGTTGCGTTTGCATCATTTGTAACGGCAATAGGTATTTTAAAATATTCATTTAATACTTTATCAACATCTACGATACCCCAATTTAGATTGGGAGGATTCTCAATTGTTTTTCTGTAATAATTTCCATTTGGTGCACCAATGCCAATGCCAACTAAATCATACTTATTTTTTGTTTTATTAAATTCTTCATTTATTTTCTCAGCCAGGTGTTTAAAAAAATCATTAGCTTGAACAAAACTTTGAGTTTTAAATCTTGTTTCAATTTTACATTTTCCTTCTTCAGTAACTAATCCGAATACTGTATTTGTACCACCGATATCTACACCAAATACTATTTTTGTTTTAGTCATCTTGCTTTAAATAATATAGATTTTATTAGTGAATGACCTCTTGATAAACATTACAATACAAAAACAATTATATTATTGTCCAAGCCTCAAAGTTTCGATTATATTTAATTCAGTATACTGAATTACACAGGGGGCCACAACCAGCCGAAAATTCCAGCGGTAAATAGTGCGTAAATCAATCCATCAAACATAGATTTTAATGTTGCTGTCCAATTACGTTTATACCAGATACTATTCTGCAATAAAGCTAAACTGTAACCTACAAAAGCGGTAGCTCCTGCAAAACGGAAAACTGATAAATAATTTGACCCGGCAGGTAAAAAATGCCCAATAATGTAAGCTGCAAAGATTCCAACTATTATACTATAAATAAACCACAGTACAAGATCTTTACCCATATTTGGTGGACCGCTTTTCATCATTGTTAAAAAACCAACAGGTCCCTGTTTCCTCTTTTCAATAAATTCAGGTGATTTCATATCCTTCATATCCTTTGCACGCGGAAAGTAATAATCACCTGGCGGGATGTTAGCTTTTCGTAAATCATCCATTACCTGGTCTTCGGATGGAAGTTTTGCAAAATCATTTTTATGATAACCAAGCACCATATGAATGATAGAGCTTACAATAAAAACAGCAACTGCGGAAAGCAGTATAGGCAGCCAAAGAGAAGCTATTGAAACCATCTCATCTCCTCAATTTTGTTTGTTATTTATTATGAATTAACCCTCTATAATAAAAATAACAAAAATGGATTAATATATGAAAGGGGAAAGATAAGTTATTGAAGATCAAACAAGATGTAATGAATTTTCAGTAAATCAAAAATTTATATTGAAGCGATAATTGAAAAGTTAAATTCCCATCTTCAATTTTGTTTATATAGAAGTACTTAATTTCTCCGCCTAAAGATACAAAGCCGGATAAAGTACGGAAATAGTTTGCCGCTAAATATGAACCGGTGCTTAATTGCGAATTATTAACAGGAGTGTTCATAGCATCCACATTAGAATATAGAATAAACATCCCGGAACCAACAGAGAGTTTAATATTTTCAAATATCCTCATTGAAAATACAGCAATAATTGGAACTGTATTAAGATTTGACGTAATTCCAAATGTTCGAGGCGGTTCACCAACTTGTTGATTGTCCAATTTGTACAACTGCACATATCCGGATTCAATTCCAACGCTAAGCAGGTGTTCGGGTTCCCACATAATTCTTACTGTCCCGGAAAATCCGTTTTTATTTAACCGGTCAAAACTTAAATCGGAAATAAATCTTGAATAACCTAAACTAATATATGTAGTTACAGAGTATGTAGTATCTCCGGATTGAGCATAGCCGGATGACAATGAAACACTAAAAATAATTAATGTGTAAAATACAACAACGATATTTCCGGTTATTTTATTGTACATAATAAAAATAAGTTACAACCATAGGATAATTTGTAAGTATTCCGTCGAAGTTTCCTTCCTGTATATACATTGTAATCCAGGCGGGATCGTCTAATGTCCAGGTTATAACTTCTCTGCCTTCACTGTGCATCGCATTAACTTCTGCTAACAGAGTTCCCAGTGTCCAGCGTGGTCCCCAAAACTCTGCATTTGTTTGTCTTACAATATCTGTATTAAGCTCACATAAATTTTCTACATTCTGAAAATCGGGAACAGCTAAAAACTGATCAACTTTTTCCTGTGTTGGAAGTCCGATAACAATGTTTAAATCTCTGCCCACGGTGGTTGCCCGGGCTAAATATTCTTTCTGAATCGGGATTACTTTATCCATATCATTTTTATCAGATTTCATATCAAGCCAGACTAATTCCAGATTGGTTTCTTCCAAAACATAGTCGAGGATTTTCTGAAGTGATTGTATTCGTTCTCCATTCTTTAATGTTATTAGAGTTCGCAGTTGATCGTATGTAAAGTCTTCAATCTTACCCCAGATAACTGATTTATCTACTAAACGGAGATTAATGTCGGGATCATGATAAATAAAAGGAATTCCATCTTTGGATAGTTTCACATCAATTTCAATACCGTTGCACCCTCGTTGTTCAGCCAGCGAGATCATAGCTGTGGTATTTTCCGAAACACCAACATAGTCTGAATTTCTTCCACCACCTCTATGTCCCATTATCCAATAATTATCTTGCAAAACTGATTGACTGAATGGTCTTGCATATTTTAATACAAAACTTTTATCCGGATTATTGTTACTTTCACCAAAGCCTCCTATTAAATTAACAGTAAACTCCGATGTACTATCTGCGAGTAACTCATTACCGCCTTTGTCTTTGGGAATAATAAGGCGCACTAACCCGGTTTTCGTACCGAACGCATACCTCCACGTACCTTCAAATAGTAATGAAGAGTCTTTCACACCTCCTTTAATGATTATGTAAGCACCAACTTTTTGGCAGAAGATTGATAAGAGACCAGGATCGTTCCATTTAATTACTGCTGCATCTCCAAAAAACTCGTTACCGCTTATTATTTGATAAACACCCTCCATTTTTCTTTTAGCTTGATCCGGAACCGGTAGGGTTCCCTCTAAAATACTACCGTCACTAAAAGTTGGAAAAACAATATCTATTTCGTTACTGCACGAGACAACAATCACCAACAACAGTATGAACGATAAAGACTTTTTCACAGAATAAACCCTATCATTAACTCTGGAATCAAGAAGAACCTGTTAAATCTTGAAAATGCTGCCCATTGCGGATAATAGAACTTTGTATAATTTATCTTTAATCCAATCAGAAGAAAATTATCACTCCATAATGGTTGTTCAATAACTG
>JAZGGS010000263.1:0-8128 GCA_036480595.1 Ignavibacteriaceae bacterium | reverse complement strand
ATTGGGAAGTCATCTTCCGCACCTAAATAATTTCCATTACTTTCGGAATAGGTTTCACCAAAATCGCCCATATAATATAACAGGGGTGAACAATCACAATCTTTTGCTTTATAAAAACCAATCCTTCTAATGTCTTCAAAAGTAAATTCAACTTTACCAACTAACAGACCGTTCTGTTCATATATTTCTTTGCTGCTTAGCGTGTAACCGGGATTATCGTCTTCGAACCTTGTCCCATCCACATAATCGGTTACGAGTTCGTCAAAATCTTTAAATGAAACATCTTGTTCATCATCATCAACAGAAATTAAGTTATAAAAAATAACTGATCCGGTGCCAGTTCCATCATCGTTAAGTTTAAATCGGTATTCTTTGTATTCGGTTGCAAGGCACCCGGTAAGTAATACAGCTGTTAGCAGGGAAGCAAATATCCGTATTAGAAAGTTGATCTTTTTCAACTTATTATACCTCCTTAATTTGGGATTATTTACAAATTATTATCAATAAAAATAGTTAAACTTATCAGAATAAAATAGCGGTGGGAATTACTAAAAGTAGAAGCCATACCAAACACCCGAAGGATAAACTCTAATTGTAGGCATTGGCATTCTTAAAAAGTTGAGTTCACTTTTAATAAACCTGAACAGTCCTGAATCGTCCCCGATAGGAATTTTTCTAAGATCAATATCCAGCCCAACAAAAACTTCATGCCAGCCGCCCCAGGTATTACCCGCAATTCCTTTTGCACTGTAACCTACAGCAATACCGAGCGGAGCCAGCCATTCGGGGTAGCTCTTCTTCCACGATTTTGGAAAGTAATGATGCGGGTTAACCGTCATCCAAAAAGTCATTCCTTCATAGTCTTCTATCAAAGCATCAGGATTCCTGTAATATCTACCATCAGTCCATGCCTCGGATTTATGATAACTGAACTTGGGATGAATACCTCCCAGCTCATCATAAAAATATTGCTGAAGTACAAAAAATCCTGAACCCAGAGTATTAAAGATCATATCACCCCAGCTCCAGCCCCAACCTTCCATAAATCCATCAGAAATTTCAATCTGAAGTGTCCATAAAAATCCTGTTAATGCACCATACCAAACTGAGCCGGTTCCAGATACTCCTGCCCACCTGTAAAGCTTTGAGGTAAGATCGCTTACGAAATAGGCATCTACAAAATGCCCTATCTTATCCATGAACTGCCACTTCTGCATATCTTGGTCAAATTCAATTGTATGAAAATTTGATGTCGGTTCTATGTACCACACATTACGCTGGTAAAAATAAGCGATCAAATCCACTGCCAAAATGCCGCCGAATATTGTGAACATTCTTGTATAATTCAAATCGGAATGAGTTCTCCAGTAAGTTCCGTCAATCATTTGTCTTTCTTCATTAATAAAGACAGGCTTGTCTGCTTTTTCCAATACATATCCTGGAATGGGCGAAGTGAATACATTAGCATTAATTAAACTATTATTAAGTGCAAAATTGTTTTTTTTGGCAATTGAAAACAGGGGAGGAATGTAGGGCTTGGCTGATGTCGAATCCGACAACGGAATTTGTGCCGGCGTACAGAAAGTAGATAACAGGAAAAATGTTAATAAATAGGACCCGGTTTTCATGAACATTTTCTCACCACTCTCACCAAAAATATTTTTAATTCAAATTGGTTTCAACAACAATTAATTAATTCGGCAGTATAATAATTAAAAATCAACCTCTTTTTGATATTTAAAATAACAACCCGTTGAATATTTACCAAGGTGATATTAGATAACTACAAATTTAATATTAAAAGTAGTTAAATTTAATATAGTATTTTAATAATATTTAAAATTATTTGCAGGAGTAATTAAATGAAATTTACACTTCTTTTCATACTGGCAGTAAGCATAACTAATATAATTTTGTCTCAGGATCACACAGAAAATGTAGCAGGTCCTTTCGAAACTCCGCAGGAAGTTACCGAAGAGTGCTTAATGTGTCACGATACTGCTGCTGAAGAGATAATGCAAACCCGACACTGGAACTGGCAGGGGAGCAATTTAGGAGATAGTCTCCATGCTTCTACTACTCGTGGCAAACAAAATCTTATAAACAATTTTTGTATTGCTGTTCCATCAAACTGGCCCCGCTGCACAAGTTGCCATATAAGTTACGGATGGAAAGATGAAAACTTTGATTTTGAAGCAGAAGAAAATGTTGACTGCCTTGTTTGTCATGACCAAACGGGAACTTATAAAAAAATACCTGCCGGGGCAGGATTGCCGGATGAAAGTGTTGATCTTTTATATGTTGCACAAAATGTTGGATTGCCAACAAGGGTAAACTGCGGAAACTGCCATTTTAATGGTGGAGGCGGAACCGGTGTAAAGCATGGCGACATGGATATTTCACTCTACGAACCGACTGAAGATATTGATTTTCATATGGGAGGGATGGGATTTGAATGTATAGATTGTCACGAAACATCCGAGCATAATATTGCAGGAGGCAGTCATGGTTCTATGGCTGAAGGTGAAGAATTAATTGCATGCTCAAATTGTCATGGTGAAGATCCGCACGAAAAAGAATTACTAAATAAACATTTTTTGTCAGTTGCCTGCGAAACCTGTCACATTCCTACCATCGCAAAAACAGAACCTACTAAAACATGGTGGGATTGGTCTAAAGCCGGTGAGGATAGAGAGGAAACGCTGGATGAATTCGGTAAAGAAACCTATAGCAAAAAGAAAGGTGAGTTTACCTGGGGAATGAATATAAAACCGGAATATTACTGGCATAACGGAACTGCAGAATATTACAAGCTGGGAAGTGTAATTGATCCGAACAAACTGGTAATGCTTAACAAGCTTAATGGAAATATTTCGGAAAGTGAATCGAAAATTTCTCCCTTTAAGGTAATGCGTGGCAAACAGCCATATGATGCAGTCAATAACTATATTATTATTCCTAAACTTTATGGTGAAAATGGTTACTGGAAAACACTTGATTGGGAAAAAGCTTCGGCACTGGGTATGGAGAAAGTTGATCTTGAATTTTCCGGAACTGTAGGATTTGTTGAAACCGAAATGTACTGGCCGATAAATCATATGGTTATGAGTGCGGATAAGTCACTTAAGTGTACAAATTGCCATGGTAAAAAAGGTGATCACATGCTAGACTGGAAAGCACTGGGTTACCCCGATGATCCAATTAAAAAAGGAGGCAGGGAAAAGAACGGTTTAATTAAAGATTAAATT
This sequence comes from Ignavibacteriaceae bacterium, assembly GCA_036480595.1. Taxonomy (GTDB): domain Bacteria; phylum Bacteroidota; class Ignavibacteria; order Ignavibacteriales; family Ignavibacteriaceae; genus JAZGGS01. Next base: position 4,880 of record JAZGGS010000263.1, on the reverse strand, counting down.
TGTAGTTTGATAATAATAATATTTTTAGTTAGTAATTAAAGAGTAAATACTTCTTTTTAAGTAGCTGGAGAATGACATGCGAAAAATATATACATTTATCGTTTTAGGTTTATACTTCTCAGCAGGAAATTCTTATTCTCAGTACACAAATATAAGAGTTGATGGTGCCGGAAGCTGGCGCCCTGAAGAAGTTACAATTGCTATAAACCCGGTAAATCCTAACATACTTGCCGCGGGTGCAAATATAGACCACTTTTATGTTTCAACAGATGCGGGCATTACCTGGGGCGAAAACAATCTAACATCAACGCTTGGCGTTTGGGGAGATCCCTGTGTTTTATTCGATAGTCTTGGTAATCTTTATTATGCCCATCTTTCAAATCCTGTAACCGGCTGGTGGATAGATAGAATTGTTGTTCAAAAATCAACAGATAATGGGCAAACCTGGAATGACGGAGTAGGTATAGGGCAAAATTTACAGCCGCAAGTTCAGGATAAAGAGTGGCTTGCAGTTGATCTCACTCAATCTCCTTACAGGGGAAATATTTATATAACATGGACAGAGTTTGATGATTACGGCAGTTCAAGTGCAAACGATAGTTCGCGAATAAGATTTTCAAAATCTACGGATGAAGGAGAAACCTGGAGTGATGCGATTACAATAAGTGATATTAGTGGTAATTGTTTAGATGGAGATAATACAACCGAAGGAGCGGTTCCCTGCGTTGGTCCAAATGGCGAAATATATGTTAGCTGGGCGGGTCCGGTTGGTTTGGTTTTCGATAAATCAACAGATGGAGGTGAAACCTGGGGAACCGATATTTTTGTCTCCGATATTCCGGGCGGTTGGGCTTATGATGTATCAGGTATTTCCCGGTGCAACGGTTTACCAATTACGATGTGTGATATTAGTGACTCGCCATATAACGGAGATATTTACATCTGCTGGTCTGATCAAAGAAATGGTACCACAAATACCGACATCTTCTTATCAAAATCTACAGATAACGGCGCTACCTGGAGCCCGGCTGCAAGAGTGAACGATGATAATACTACCAGGCACCAGTTTTTTGTATGGTCAACTGTAGATCAATCAACAGGGCATTTATGGTTTGTATTTTACGATAGAAGAAACACAACCGGTACAGCAACCGATGTTTATGTTGTTAAATCCACAGATGGCGGAAATACTTTTGAAAACTTCAAAGTAAGCGAATATTCTTTTACTCCAACCAGTTCTGTTTTCTTTGGGGATTATACAAATGTAACTGCGTGGGAAGGTGAAATTTATCCTATCTGGATGCGCCTGCACAGCGGTGAGCTGAGTGTTTGGATAGCCCCGATTACCGATTCTTCTACAATTACAACTGCGCAGGATGAAATTTTTGAACCTGATGATTTTTTACTTTACCAGAATTACCCAAACCCTTTCAATCCGGCAACAACTATAAGTTACCAGCTACCTGAAGCCGGCTATTTAACATTAAAAGTGTATGATATGTTAGGAAACGAGCTGGAAACGCTTGTTGATGAAGTAAAACCGGCAGGTGTTCACGAATTTACTTTTAACTCCGGGGATCTTAGCAGCGGGTTATATCTATATAAAATGAATTCAGGTAATTATGAAAAGACTAGAAAAATGTTGCTATTAAAATAATTTGGCTGGGTAAAGCAATAATATTATTAAAAAGTGAATTATTACTAGTGGGGTATTGTATTATTAAAATTTACTTCCTATATTGCAGTCGGTTCTTCTGAATGTTCTCCCCCAAGCATTCAGATTATAAGAGCCAAGCCTGATAGGGGCCACCCTATCGGGCTTCTTTTTTTTAAACCGTTCACACAAATTATTTCTGATCTTTACTCTTTTTCGATCCTTCAAAAACTGAAGTTGCTGTAGCAATAATACTTGCTATATCAGTAAGGTTAGATGGAATTATCATTGTATTATTTTCATCTGCAAGCTTGCCAAATTCAGTTAAATATTGTTCTGCAATTCTTAAATTAACAGCATCTTTACCACCTTCTTCATTTATTGCCGAGGAAATTTCACGAATTCCCAGTGCTGTAGCCATTGCAACTTTTTCAATTTCAGCAGCCCGTCCTTCAGCTTCATTAATTCTTTTCTGCTTTTCACCTTCCGATGTTTTAATCAGTTTCTGTTTTTCTCCTTCAGCAACGTTTATCTTAGCTTGTTTCTCTCCTTCAGACTCGGCAATAACTGCACGCTTTTCTCTAACAGCACGCATCTGTTTTTCCATCGCATCTTTAATACTCTGTGGCGGGGTAATATTTTTTACTTCGTAGCGGGTTACTTTCACACCCCAGGGATCACTTGCCATGTCAACTGCTTCTACAATAGATGCATTTATTGTCTCTCGTTCTTCAAAAGTTCTGTCAAGTTCAAGCTTACCGATAATACTACGCATTGTTGTTTGAGCAATTTGTGTGGAAGCAAAACGATAATTATCAATTCCATATGCAGCCTTCTTGGGATCGATAACCTGCAGGTAAAGTATCCCGTCAACTTCAACTGCAATATTATCCCGCGTAATACACTGCTGCGATTCAACATCCATAGCATGCTCTTTAAGAGAAAGTTTGTATGAAACCTTATCAATAAAAGGAATTAGTATATGAAAACCCGCATCGAAAGTTGTTTTATATTTTCATAACCGTTCTACAATAAAGGCAGACCGCTGTGGAATTATCCTTATTGTTTTAAGAAAAATTATAATTAAAAAAATGCCAGCGCAATTAATATTATAGATAATCCGTCCATTACTCCTCAGATTAATTTTGATCCAGTGCTTCTACTTTTAAAACTATGCTCTCTTTTCCTATTATCTTTAACTGATCTCCTTTTTTGATATCAGTTTCAGAAAGAGCTTCCCATAGTGCCCCTTTGAATGTAACTTTTCCTTTTCTACCTTTTTCAAAATCCGATTCTGCAATTACTGTTTTCCCAACAAACTCTTCCAGAACTTCATCAACTGCTTTTTCATCTTTGCCGACAAATATTCTTTTAAAATATTTTCTTAAGAAGATTAATGATAAAATAGATGTGCCAATGAAAACAACTAATTGTGCGTTAAGCCCAAGTTCAAATATTAATGTGCAGATAGCTGTTATCCAAGCACCAAATCCGAAGAATAGAACGATTAATCCCGGCATTAAAAATTCGAGTAGCAGAAATGCCAGCCCGATGAAAAACCAGATTATAGGAGCTTTAGATATAAAATCCAAAAGTTCCATTTTGATTACCTATTATTTATTATAAATATTTATGCTGGAAGAAGAAAAAGCCCCTGTAAGATGAACACGCTTGTAATCATATTTTTCTATTATCAACCTAATTCATATTTCAATCTAAATCAAGATAATACCTCAAGTTTCAGCGAGTTCTTTTTAAAATCGCTATTGTTAAATCATCGTGTACTTTTGCTTTGCCAACAAAGATATCAACCGCTGTTATTAATTTTTCTCCTATCTGCTTACTGTTTAATTCATGTATTTTTGAAAGCTCCTTGTTTAAACCGTCTTCACCGTAAAAATCTCCGTTTTCATTACGTGCTTCGGTAACGCCATCGGAGTAGGCAACAAGAATATCATCATGTGTAAACTCAAAACTCTTTTCGTAAAAATCCGGGCTGGATATTATTCCTAATGCAGGTGCACCTTTCTCTAATTTAGTTATAGAATTTTCCCTCATTAATAAGGGTGGTGGATGTCCTGCATTTAATATTTTTAACATACCTGAGCCGGATTCAATCTCAATATAGATTAAAGAAGAAAAAAGTTGAGGAAGACTATCGCGGTAAAATATTTCATTTATCTTTTTACCGAGCTCGGATAATGATTTAAAATCGGGTGCAAGCGCTCTAATAGTTGCCTGTAGTTTTGCCATAAGCAGTGCGGCGCTTAAACCTTTGCCTGCCACGTCACCGATTGAAACACCGTATCTATTTCCTGGTAAATTTAATATATCCAGCAGGTCGCCGCCAACATCATTAGCCGGTTTTGTATAAAGCCAAATATCCCATCCGCTAACTTCGGGTTGGATGTCCGGCATCAAAGCTTTTTGAACAGCACGTCCTTCCTCAAGTTCGGTTTTTGCATGGAGTTTGTCTTTAAGTTCTAGCGCAATAATAAAAAGGAAAATCAAACCGCTTAATATTACCGTAACATCCAGAGTATATGAATTGCCATCGGAATCGTATCCTGTTTTTCCGGAAATTATAAGAAATATAATCCCAAAAATTAATAATAATCTTCTAAGCGGTGTAAGTTTAAAATAGAGTGATTTAAGGAGCCACCAGGGTAGAACAAAAAACTTTTTAAAACTGCCCATTGTTTTAAGCATTTCTTTCCGTTCATCGGTAAGGAAGTAATCCTTTAATTCCCTATACTCATCTTTAAAATCATCTTTAATTTTTACATTGTGAAGATCATCCCGAATGGTTCTCCCGATTTTTGGGTCGCTTTTCTTTGAAGAATTTTGATTTGTCATCTAGCTGCCGGAAAAGATTAAAAGTAAATTAATTTTTCTGAACAATTTAATAATAAGAGAATTTTATAACGGAATATATAGTAACTATTCAGGTAGAATATTGCAAGGATAAGCGGTACTATTTAGTGCTGTGATAAATATTACAGTAACCCGAATTGCTCCAGGTGATGTATGAAATGCTTTTTGTGGAATTGATCCCATTCATCTTTATTCAACTCACCAAAAGTAACATTAACAGGTTTAGCATCAGGATTTTCTTCAAAGAAGCGATGGTAATCCTCAATCTCTTCTTCTAATTTACTTTTTGCTTCATCGAGGGATGAATAATTAAGTGGAAGATTATCAGGTCCAATTACAGTATTAACAAATC
>JAZGGS010000262.1:0-6237 GCA_036480595.1 Ignavibacteriaceae bacterium | reverse complement strand
ACATTAAAGCCAATCTCAAACAGTTTTTTATGGTCTAGAATATTTCTTCCATCAAAAATAAAAGCCGGTTTTTCCATCTTTTCATATATCGATTTGTAATCCAGGGTTTTATATAAATCCCATTCTGTAAGGACGGCAATTGCATGCGCATTAAGTGCTGCTTTGTATGGATCATCTTCATATTCAATTAAATTTTTAAAATCTTTCAAATCGTTTTTAGCATTTTCCAGTGCCTGGGGATCTGATATGACAACGTGAGCTTTCTCTTCCAGCAATTTTCTTGTTACGTAATATGCAGGCGATTCCCTGGTATCGCTGGTGTTCGCTTTAAATGCGAAACCAAACAAAGTAATTTTTTTATTTGTAACAGTATTAAATAATGCCTTATTTATATTTTTTACAAACCTGTTTTCCTGGTAATCATTCATTGTTACTACTTGCTCCCAATAAGCGGCAACTTCATAAAGTCCAAAAGTTTCGCATAAGTAAACCAGGTTCAGTATATCTTTTTTAAAGCAAGAACCACCGTAACCAACACTTGCATTTAAAAATTTGTTACCTATACGTTTATCTTTCCCAACTGCGTAAGCTACTTCCTGAACATTTGCATCTACTTTTTCGCAAAGAGCAGAAATACTATTGATGGAAGAAATTCTCTGTGCGAGGAAGGAATTAGCAACAAGCTTGGATAACTCTGCACTCATTAAATTACTTGTAATTAATCTATCCCGTGGAATCCAATTAGCAAAAATGTCTACCAGTTCGTTTCGCGCCTTCATTCCGCTCTCTGTTTCTTTTGAACCAATTAATACCCTGTCAGGATTTTCCAGGTCTTTAATTGCCGTTCCTTCGGCAAGAAATTCCGGGTTAGAAACCACTTCAAATTTTAATCCCATATCATTTGCACTTAGTACTCTTTCCATAGCAATTGCAGTTTTAACAGGAAGTGTACTTTTTTCTACAATTATTTTATCCGATTCAGCAGCACTACGAATATCCCTGGCACATTTTTCCCAGTACTGCAGATCAGCGCTTTTACCAGCTCCTTCGCCAAAAGTTTTTGTTGGAGTATTTACCGAGACGAAAATGATTCCGGCTTCTTTAATATTTTTTTCTAATTCTGTTGAGAAGAATAAGTTCCTGCCGCGTGCTATTTTAACAACATCAAGTAAACCGGGTTCATAAATAGGGAGCTCATCAGATTGCCATGCTTTAATTTTATCTTCATTAATATCAACAACTGTTACCTTATATTGCGGACACTTTGCAGCAATCATTGCCATAGTTGGTCCGCCAACGTATCCGGCTCCTATGCAAAGAAGATTCTTCTCAAATTTTTTAGCTGCCATTTATTTAATCTCCGATTTAAATATTAAAATTACTTAATGAATGCACGCATTATGGGTCTTGTTTCCGATCGTCTTGCTTGTTCTTTAAAACCCGCCTTTAAGAATGCCGAAGCTAATCCGGTCCACGCAAACGCATCCGGCATTTTATCTTTTTTCGGTTCTACCGGGTAACCTTCTAAAATTCTGCCGCCTTGTTCTTTAACATATTTTTTGGCGGCTTTTAAAAGTTGAATACTTAATCCACAGTTGCGATAATTTTTTTTGATAAAAAGACATACAACCGACCAGACCGGTTTATCATCAATCCGTTTTAGAATCCTAGAGTTTTCCAAAACTAAATAATCATCTCTTGGAGCAACAGAACACCAGCCAACCGGTTCAGTATTTTTAAATGCAAGTATTCCCGGGATTATCCCTGAATTGATTAATTTTTTCATTGCAAGTTTATTTCCGGTACCTTTTTGTGCTTCATAATCTTTTCTTTTCAATCTCCAATACATACACCAGCATCCCCCGCAGGCACCACGTTCACCAAATAATTCTTCAAAGTCTTTCAAGTTTTGTTTAGTAACAGCGCAAAAATTATACTTTGATCTTGTTTTAATTTGATTTTTCAAATTTTACATTAGCACTTGAATTCAAACATACATTGCAAATCTAAACAATAAAAGCTAATACTAAAAAGCCGGACTCTGTTAAAGTCCGGCTTCGAAAAAAGTAATTTTATCAAAAACAGCAAGAGAATTTTAATTTAAAAAGAACACCTCACAGTTTTTTTAATTATCCTGATTTGAAATGAAAAAATCAACTCAGACTAATTGAAAAAATATCTGCCTCCAATTGCTGCGTTAATTTTAAAATCAGTTTTTGGTGCTAAATCCAGGATCGGCACAACCTCCAGGAAAATATCGATTGGAGTATCGTCGAACAGGTAAGCCAATCCAACCGGAACTCTAACGCCAATTCCTGCATCATCAAGGAATTTAATTCTTACTCCAATACCATAATAAAATGGAAGACTTCCCGATGCAACAGGTATAAGGTTAAAGCTGTGTAAAATATAATCAGCGTGTATGTGAAGCGCCCCTCCATCAATAAATGACCATGCAACAGCACCGTCGAAAGCGGTGTTGCCGCCTGTCCAGTATTTAAAAGAAACACCAGTAGGTTCGCCAACAATTATTCCAAGACCAAATTCTTTATTTTGTGACTGGACAAAACTTGCAGAGATAATAATTATAAATATTAGGTAACCCAGAATTTTTTTCATTTTTTCCTCAAAGTATTTTTTGTTATAGGCAAATATATAAACTTACTTCAAAATATTACAAATGTTTTTGTTTATTTTAAAAAATTGATGCTAAATATTTATCAGAGAATATTTATTTCAGCAAGCACCGCAAAGTGATCAGAGAAACCCTCTACCCATATTTTATTCTTTTTCATCCTGAATGGTTTTGGTTTGCTTCCGTTCCTTATTCTTTTTGGGCGAAAAATAGTGAATGAATCATCTATAACTTCCAGTCCGTTGCTTCCGGTTAACAATCCTTTGGATACCATTATCTGATCAAGCATATTCCAACCTGCGGGATTACTTGAATAAAAATATGTTCCGGGTGTTTGCCTGTCCATCAAATTCCATGATAAATTATATAAATATGGTCTGGCTTTTTTACTATTCCTTCTTACCTGTACACGTTCTTTGTTCCTGATGGCATAAAGATATTCCTGCACAGACCTGTTAAACGGTTCATCATTAAAATCTCCCATAACTAATATGTTCACTTCAGGATCATCTTTGTAAAGCTCTCCTGTTATCCATGCACAGTTCTCAGCAACCATTATCCTGTAAGGTTCGCTTGAGTACTGCCCACCGGAGCGGGAAGGCCAGTGATTACCGATTACATAAATCGTCTTTCCGTTGTTTAAAGTAAATTCAACTTTAAGGATATCGCGGGTTGGATATCGCTTGCGGATATTGTATGCAGTGGCAGCCGGGTTTGATATAACAGATTTACGATAAATAAATCCAACATCTATATGCCGCATATCGGGACTGTCGTGATGTACAACAGAGTAGGCGCCGCTGTTGGGCAGTTCTGCAATAAGATCGTTTAGAACCTTTTCAGATTGTACCTCGCAAACACCTAAAAGATCAGGTCCGTTTCCGTTAAATATTTCGGCAATTACTGAAGCGAGCTGTTTAACTTTTTTATTATACCTGGTTTGAGTCCATTTGTTTTTAATATTAGGGTGCTGCCCCGGTTCAAATAAATTTTCCAGGTTGTACCAAGCAATGTTTAATAAACTCATAGCTTACTCCTCCAATTAATAATAAACAGATTTTTCCGGCGTATTTACCTATTGTAAAATTTTCCAAAAAACTAAAAATAAATTGCTAAAAAAATTGTAGAAGTCCAAAGTTAGGCAAAACAGTTTTATATCCTAGTTCGCAATGTTCTGAAATTACTAATTGGAATTATTAACTTTTAGTATTACAAAAGTCACATCATCATTTGGGGCATTACCATTCCGCCATCTATCCACTTCTTTAACTAAGTCATCGATTATCTGTTGTGCATCATTATGACCTATTCTTTCAAATGTAGATATGATACGTGCATAATCGTACATTTCTTTTTTATCGTTAAACAGTTCTACTAATCCATCGCTGAATAGCAGAATAGTATCACCATGGTTTAGTTTTACTTTTATATCCTTGTATTCAAAATTATCAAAAGCACCCAGCGGCATACCTTTAAGTACAATTGGTTTAACAGTTTTAGTCTTGTTTCTGTAAATGTAAATTGGAGGCATTCCTGCACAGGAGGCAAAAAGCTTATCATTTTCAATTTTAACAAAGGATAAAGCCATATACAAATTACCAAGATGCAATTGCTTAATTGTATGTGTACATTTTTCGAAAAACGTTCTGGCGTCTGTATCGGCGGCATTAGAGATAAATAAACTCTTGATAACCGAAACCATAGTACCGGCTTTCAATCCGTGTCCTGTAGCATCACCCACAACAATTGTAAGAGAATCATTTCCATCTTTATAAAAATCATAGTAATCGCCGCCAACTTCAGTAGCTGTCTGCATATGAACCGCGATATCAAGATTTGAAACTTTGGGGAGTTCCTTTGGCAGCATTGATAACTGAAGTTTACGCGCTTCTTCAAGCTCGTGGGTTTTTCTTTCATTCTCCGCTTGTACAGCTCTCGCTTGTGCTTCTGCGGTTTGTGCTCGGAGTTCAGCTTCTCTTATTTGCGCCCGGTTCCTTTCACGCTTAACTACACGCGCATGTTGATATTTATAAAGTGTGTAAACGAGCCCGATTCCTGCTAAGAAATAAAGGAAGTAAGCCCAACTAGTTTGCCACCAGGGCATAGTAATTACCAGTTTTATACTGGCGCCTTCGAAATTCCAAATCCCATCATTATTTGATGCAATAACTCTAAAGACATAATCGCCGGGATCGAGATTTGTATATGTTGCTAATCTTTGATTTTCAGTGTTTATCCAGTCTTTATCATAATTTTCGAGCTTGTATGCATATTTATTCTTTTCCGGTTTATTGTAGTGCAGTGCAACAAATTCAAAAGTTATATCATTTTGCCAATGAGAAAGTGTAATTTCCTCGGTTTCCGAAATATGCATTTTCAGGGGTGAATCATTTCCAATAGGAACCGTATTATTAAATAGTTTAAAGCCGGTAATCGCAACTCTTGGTGGATAAGGATTATTCTTTAAACTATTCGGAAAGAATGAATTAAATCCATTAATTCCACCGAAAAACATTTCCCCTGTCGAGCTATAAAATTCCGCCTGCCCGTTAAATTCTCTGCTTTGCAAACCGTCATCCATATCATAATTTGTAAAAACATTCTTTACAGGATCATATTTAGTAATACCTCTATTGCTGCTAACCCATATGTTTCCATTTTTATCACCCAGCACAGAATAAATAACATTGTCCGGAAGATCGCTATTCCAATCTGTAAAAAGCGTAAAGGTTTCAGTTTCAGGATCAAATCTATTCAATCCGCCGCCAAAAGTTCCAATCCAGATAATCCCATCCTCATCAATAAAAATTGATTGAATTGAATTATTACTTAGACTATTTAAATCGGTTGGATCATGCTGATAGTTTGTAAAAATATTTCCACCGGTATCAAAAATTTCTCTACGTTCCTTTTTCTGGTCATCCGGGTTTAGTACAAGTTTGCTCAATCCGCCACCGAATAAGCCAATCCACAAATTACCTGTTTTATCTTCAGCAACAGTTCTGGGTTGACCATCCGGCAGACTGTTTGGATTATCGGGCTCATTTTGTATCCTGTAAAACATTTTCGTTGTTCTATCGAATAGGTTTAATCCGCCAAAATCTGTAGCTATCCACATTCTTCCTTTGCTGTCTTCATATATGTCACGGATAAAATCATTACTAATACTATTATTATCATCAGGATCAAATTTATAGTGTATAAAAGTCTCAGTTTTCCGATCGAACTTATCTAACCCGCCTCCAAAGGTCCCCACCCAAAGAGTTCCTTCTTTATCTTCATAAACAGCCCACACATTATTTGCAGAAATACTATTGGTATTATCCGGATTATTGGTATAGTGAGTTACTTTTTTTCTATCGATGCTAAACCGGTTTAATCCTCCGCCTCCAAGCCCGATCCACAACTCACCGCTTCTATCTAGGTGAATCCCTCTTACTAGCTGCGCATGAAGACTATTTGGATTGTTGGGATCGTGCACATAAGAATTAAACTTCTTTGCGTAATGATCTATCTTATTTAATCCGCCGGTATTAGTTCCAATCCAAAATACACCTGTCGTATCTTCATATACACGGGTGATTATATTGTTGCTTAAGCTG
>JAZGGS010000261.1:0-2070 GCA_036480595.1 Ignavibacteriaceae bacterium | reverse complement strand
CCCACCGGGAAGCAGATTCATGTAAATGAGATGACGATCTATCGAATTGTTGAGGGTAAGATTGCGGAGCAGTGGCTCCTTCCAGATCTATTAAGTTCAAATCAACAGCTCGGTCTCATTTCACAGTCAAAGTAGTGCGGTTTCGCCGGTTAAACTTGCCGTTATATTAATTTCAAAATTATTCAGATGATCTGAGAAAAGTATTTAATAAAAATGTTTCTATTATCTTATTAGAAATTTAGCAACATATTTACTTTTAATAACTTACAGTAATAATATCTAATATAAAATAAAAAATCCCGGAATTGCTCCCGGGATCTTAATTCAATTCTTTATTTTATGTATTAATCCAATCTAAGCGTAAGAGAAGCAAGAATATTATCGCTTCTTACTTCCTGGTAAACTTCCGGAATGCTTGTTCCGTAATCTTCGCTTTGAACATCCCACCATCCTAAAACATAAGTAACATTAAACTCCATTGCACCTTCACCCGAACGAATACCAAGCCCGGCAGTAAGGAACTTTTTATCAAATTCCACCGGGTCATCAGCAATTGGCGAAGGATAATACATAAAACCGGCTCTTGCACTTAAACCTGTAAATGGCAAACGGAATTCTGCTCCACCGCGCAGGTTAAATATTTGAGTAAAGGTTTCGGTTATGTTGCGGTTTATCTCTGTTCTTTTAGGAACATCCAGCCCGTCTGTAAATTTCATTTGAGTGTAATCAATAAATGATACTTCTGCAGAGCCGGTGATAAACCAAAGATTAACCATTGCACCCGCAGTGAACTCGTAGGGAGAGGCAATACTGAATTTTGATTCAACAATTGAATCTATTTCAGTAATTAGCCCTGTTTGGAATTCACTTGTTCCCTGGAAGAAATGTTTTTCTTCAACAGTATAATGAGTTGGAGTTTTAACCGAACCTCCAATTGAAATAAAATTGAAGAACTTATAAAGCACACCAAATCTTATATCGTAACCGTTAAATGCCCAGTCAACAATATCATTAAGCTGAAAAGCATTGAACCCTGCTGTTAACGGATCAGCGGCAATTGTTCGCACACTATCTGGATAAAAATCATTTACATCTTTTTCAGAATATTGGCGGTCGCTTAAATATGCGCCAACGTTATAATTTATACTTGCACCAAAGAAAATATTATGTGCAAATTCGTAAGCAATACCAAACGACCAATGATTTATTCCTCCTTCATTAAGAATAAAACCGGATTGTTCAAGGTTGCCGTTAAGTATTGTTTCATCACCCAGGTATTCCCCGCCTGTGCTATCCGGGTAACTTAACAGTAAATGCCTCGGTATATTATTGTTAAGTGAAGTAAGATCGCTTACAAGTGAATTGCTTTCGGAATTGAAACCGGAAAATTTAAGCGACCTGTTAAAATCTTTAGAATGATTGTAACCAAGAGATATTACCAGGTTGTTGCTTGCAGTGTCTGAAATAAGCGGAAATACAATTCCAAACTGGTTTAAAATAGTTTCGGTTTTATCGCTGTCTGTTGAGTCGTCCAGAAAAAATGCCTTGTTCCTGTAAAGATTAAGTCCAACAGATGTATTGATAGTGAATTTATTTGCAAGACCCAAAGTGGCTGGATTTAACAGAGTGGCACTGTAAACATCACTTAAAACAGTATGAGCATTGCCCATACTTAAAGCACGTGCATCTGTAATAATTCCTGATTCAGATAATCTGAGAGCATCACTAAAGTTTTGCGTAAGATAAGATTGTGAAAAAGAGATCGAACTAAATAAAAATAATGTAACAAAGAACAAAAACAATAATTTCGGTTTAACCATAATTGCCGCCAATTGAGTTTTTATAATTTACAAGTTTCATAAAAATATGAATAAATCACTTCATGTAACAGGGTATTAATTTGCATCTAACTTATTTTCTATTCATAGTTTAGGAGAGAAAAGATTAAGCCGGATTTAGCAAAAAAAAGCCCCGGAGATTAACTCCAGGGCTTTTGTGACCCCAAGGGGATTCGAACCCCTATTACCGCCGTGAAAGGGCGAGGTCCTAACCATTAGACGATGGGGCCTA
>JAZGGS010000260.1:0-3596 GCA_036480595.1 Ignavibacteriaceae bacterium | reverse complement strand
ACTCCAATAAAATCAAGAAAATACAAATTAATCCTCCCGGAACGACAAAATGTGTAAGTTCCATGAATCTTAAATGCCTTTTAATTAAAAAAAATAGGCCTATGACTATTGTACCAAGGAAAATCGTTTTTAATATGGCAAAGTTAAAAGAGGCTTTGGACTTATTGCTATTATCAGTGGTTAGTGATGACTGTTCATAATAGATCAAGAAAATAGTTACGGCAATTATGTAATAAATACCAATGACTTTAACCAAGAAGGACAAACCACCACATAAACCTGCACAAAATAAGAAAATAGCTTTGTTAGTATCAAGATAACGTAAAAGTAAAGCAATTCCCAAAACAGTAAAAAACAAATTATACCATGAGGGCATTGAAGCAAAGTAATTTGGAACACTCCAGAAAACGCACAGCATAGTCATGAGTGCTGCTATCCATGAATTAACAATACGTGCAGAAATGAAATAAAGGATTGGGGTGAGTGGTATAAAGAACAAAAATAACATAATTCTTAATGATGACAATTTTAATCCCCATATCTTGAATGCAACTGCATGCAAATATGTTAATCCTCCGGTATACATTTCATCAAAATCAACATGTGGGATTTCTCCGTTTAAAGCTCTTTCTGCTGTATGTGCTAGAATACCTTCGTCGTGTGGAATCCAGCCTTTAAATATAAATTGGTAACAGTAAAGCGCACTCAAAATAGTAACAACAAGACACATATAACGCTTGTCTATCATTATACTATCAAGTTTAACTTTAGACATGAAATATGACTTGAAAGGGTAGCTCATAAAGATATTAGTTAAGGAAGATTCCAGGATCAAAGATTATAATGGGGCATGGATGATCCGCTGACTTTACCGTCTTTGACATGGTAAACTGTCTAAAATTTATTTTTTGCAAACTCTATATAATTATACATCTAGCAATTTCAATTACAATTGTATAAAGTATTGAGATGTAGTAGATATTATTAACAAATTTTTCAATGAAAAACTTTGATCAAGGTTTTTAGAGCTAAAGAATTTCTTTTTGTTCTTTTCATATTTAGAAGCAAATATTTATTTTCAACTACTGCTACAATAATTATATACTAATTAATATTTGCTTTTCTTTGATTACTATAATATTATTCCCCGTACCTTTAAAGGGAAATTCCCCTCATTTATTTATCTCCTACAGTAGATAATGGAACTAGATAAGAATACTTTGCCAGAATCACAACTGTTGCGTTCACAAAAAATCATAAGTTTCAAGGGCGTTTTAAAGCCATGCTTGTTGATAAGGAAGCTTATCTTTTAGAGTTGAGCCGATATATTCATTTGAATCCTTACCGTGCAGGGATAACTAAATTGCCTGAAAAGTATAAATGGAGTAGTCTTTCTGTTTATACAAATGGAAAGACTAAACTCCCTTTTTCTTTACAGTGGGGATGGATATTATCAACATTTGGAAAGAAAAGAAGCATAGCGTCAACCAGGTATCTTGAATTTATAAGAGATGGAATGAGTGATGCAGTTAATCCCGGCCTGGAGGCATCAGGAGGTTGGATATTAGGTCGAGATGGATGGGTGAACAAAGTCCTAAAAAAGTGGGGTGATTTTTCATCAAGTGAGTTAAGCGGTGTAAAGCCATTAAAGGAAAGGATTCCGGTTAGTACAATGGAAAAAATGGTTTGCCGATCATTCAAGATTAAAGAAAGTGATTTGAAGAAAGCAACTTATAACAATATTGCTAGAATGGCAATAATATATCTTACTGTGAACTATTGTGGAATAAGACTGGAGGACGCGGGGCAAAAGTACGGGATAAGGTTGTCTAATAACATGGAAGGAATATAGCTTTAATATCAATAAGTGAATGATTGTCGAAGCATCTCGCAAGAACGGTTCAGTCAAATTGGCTGAACCGTAACTACCATACGTCCAGATGGCTGGATAAGAGTGAATGTAACTTATACCATTATGCAGAAGTTTGTAAAGTCAGCCGTGATCGTTATTCAGGATTTAATCCAATATAAATCATAAACAATAAAAATATTTGAGGATGGTCTTAGATTGTTCTAATAATGGCTATAAAAAGTTACAAGAATTTTTCCCTGATCTTCCCAAAACTAAACATGAGGTGAGGGAATGGTATTCGAAAGTTTCAAGCATAATGAGAAAGCCATGAAAACATCCTACCTGAATTCATGAAGTTGGACAAAAAAGTTATACGAATATAACTCGGTTAAACAAATACAAAGTTGCACACAATAATCAGTCCATACTTCTCATTTTTTCGTTAATAGTCCTTCTTAGTTTTTTTATGCTCTCCATGACATTTTTTGAAGTATCTCAAACGTCTCAAAATGGATCAATTTCTCTGTATACTTTTGTTGAAGGGTTATCAAAAAAGCAGACTCATCTTAGATAGTACAGAATAAAGACTTATGTAAATATTACGTGTTTTTAAGGACTTATTATAGAAAGATTCCTCATTCACCCCTCCCTTTAAACATATTCATAAGTTTCTTGTTTATAATGAATTACAAAATAATTTCTAAACTTTCAACTTGTGGTACGATAGTTGCGCTTGTCGTGGTGGTGGTGGGTGTAGTTGCAAAATGTAAGAATAACGTCCATTCGTCAATTGAAAAGGATGGGTATATTATATTTACATTTTTTATTATAAAAAGGGGGTGATTAAGGTGAAGAAGCTGATTAGATTCTTAAAAGATGAAGAGGGTGTTACGGCAATAGAATATGGACTGATAGCAGCCCTTATTGCTGTAGGAATTATAGCTGCTGTGACGGCCGTTGGCATAAAGCTACAGGGAACATTTAACACAATTGATGCAGCAATGCCTTAATTTAGCAACTGCTCTAATTTAACACAGTTCAAGCAGCACTGCCTTAATAGTGGTGGGTAACGTGAATAACAGGCTATTAAATTTTTACATAAGGAGAGAGTAAGATGAAAAAGTTGTTAAGATTCTTAAAAGATGAAGAGGGTGTTACGGCAATAGAATATGGACTGATAGCAGCCCTTATTGCTATAGGAATTATAGCTGCTGTGACGGCCGTTGGCATAAAGCTACAGGGAACATTTAACACAATTGATGCAGCAATGCCTTAATTTAACACAGTTGATGCAGCGCTTCCTTGAAGGTTATTAATTATTTATGAAAATCAAATAAAGGTGATGCATCCTAAGATCATTAAATAGGATGCATCCCTTTACGTTTTTTCTCTCCTCAGTTAGCTGCATTGAAATCCCATAATATGGAGACCGCGGATCCGTTCAAATAAATTTTAACAGAAATCGGGCATGCAGATAGAGAATCTTATAAGGATTTCTTTTTATGGCAGTCTTCATGTTACGGCAGTGCCCCCGTGAAAGCATGAAAATGTTCATTTTCTAAACTACTAACTGACTTTTCCTGATAGACATATCAGCATATCAGAATTACTCAACCAAGGTATCGACAAAATCCTTCCCTGACTTTTTTTGAAGTGTCTCAAACGTCTCAAAATAGATCAATTTTTCCGTATACTATCGTTGAAGAGTTATTAAGAGAAACGGACACAAATTAACCTTTACAGA
>JAZGGS010000259.1:0-8272 GCA_036480595.1 Ignavibacteriaceae bacterium | reverse complement strand
TATTTTTGATGTTAACGTAGCAGCGGATTACACTTACCTGGATAAAGAAAATTTTGATGAATCTCTATTAAAATCTAATGCATTTGGCAGGCTGCAATTAGATAATTTTGGTTTGACGATAAAATCAAATTATCAAAAACAATTTTTAACTACTGATTTCCTTGGAAAAACAATTTCCGATTATTACTTTTTTAGACCTTCAGTTTCTTTAGAATTATTTGATTTTATAATGGCTGACCTTGGGTTTACATTTTCCGGTTCTGGTGGAAATAAATTAAACGGGTTGTTCGCTGCATTTGGTTTGGAAATATCAGAAAATTTGGTGCTGCTTGCTGAATATTCTCCTATGGCAGAGTTTTTAACTTCCGGAAAACTCTTAAGAGAGAATAATTATTTCGATCCTCAATTTTATTCAAGTTATGTGGTTGAAAAATCTAACGCAACTAAAATCGTCCTAAAGTATGAATTTGATAAATACCTCCAGATAGATATCGGATTCAAACATTTTGCATCAAAAGATTATCCTTTCTTTGGACCATTTGTTGGAGAGACAATAGGTAATGGTTTTCGTTTATATTTTACAGATGCAAAAAGTTATAACGAGTTTATAAACCTATTATTTCATCTTGGTCCTTATGGAATTTTTTACGGTACTCTAGATTATCATCAAATAAAAAACTCAGACGGTTCTCTTATTCCTTATCATCCTAAATATAAAGCTACCTTAACTTATGGTTACAATTTTGAGAACGGATTTAACGGTGAAGCAACATTGGAATATCATTCAGGCAGATATACCGACATTGCAAATAGTAACTCTCTAAAATCGTTTTTTAATGCGGCATTAAAATTGGAGTATAAATTTCAATCGCAAATAATGTTTTGGGCGCAGGTTACTAACCTGTTTAATACAAAATACTATTTGTGGGAAGGATACCAGGAAAAACCGCTGGATTTAATACTTGGTGTTGATTTTCTATTTAATTGATTAAATGAATAAAAATTAATTACTTTTGTATGATTTTAACTGTTCATCAAAAATTTTACAGATGCCGGGTAAAGCAAAAAATACTTTTTAACGTTAGGATTAAATTGAATATTTAAAAGATGACAACAACTGAGTTAATAAATATAATTGCAAACAAAGCAGGCATCCGGGAATCGGAAGCAAAGTTTTTTTTCGAACTGTTTATTAAACGCTTATCTGATAATATGAAACCCGGCGAGTCGGTTAAATTCAGCGATGTTGGATATTTTCATCTACGGACTGCCAAAAAGACCGGGGGAAGCAGGGAAGATGATATAGCAGGTTCGGAGAAAGATAAAATTAATGTTATGCTTTTTTCAAATGAACAGGAACAGATGGATGATTTGGAGAATAATATCATCTTTAACATACACGATATTCCTGAAGGTGAGCACGATGAAATTGATTCATATTTTAGTTTAAGTGTGGGCAAACCTGTCTTCCCGGTTGAAGGTGTTACAAATGGAAAATTATTTACACAACAAACTGGCATTGAACTTAGAAAAACACTTCTCTCCAAAGCTGAGCAGCTTATTAGCACTATTGAGAAGCTTGAAGGAGTAATGGGTAAAGAAGAAATTGTAATTGAAAAATCGATGTTATCAAAGAAAAAACTTGAGTTTTCAGAATCAGAATCGCAATCTGATGAAACTTCAATTACAGGTGAAGATTCCTTCCCTGACCCTGAAAATATAAGAAACAGAGCACCGAATTTTGATGAATATATTTCCGGTAAAATTGAAAATGAAACTACTCTTAAACCGGAAAAAGGAGCAAAACCAGAAGTAGATATGGAAGAAAGTAGTTCTGAAAAACTTCCATGGAATTTTGGTAGAGATGTTTTCGATAAAAAAGTAGATTACAAAAGAGAAGAAGCGGAAGATGTTCCTGCAGAGAAAGAAAAAGATGAAGAAGATGAACCTATAGAAGAAATTGAAACCGAAAAACTTTCTGATGAATTAATTGAGCCGAAAGAGGATGAACCTGATTCTTCTAATGTAGTTGATGAGGAGATCGATTCAGATGGTACAGATTTTAGCGTTGAGCAAGAAGAGAAGCAAGGCGAAACAGAAATTGAGCATGATGAAAAATTAAAAAGTATTATTGATGATTATATTACTAAAGATGAACCTGAAAAATTTGGAGCGTATGAGAGAGTAAAATCATTTGTATCTAATATTAAAAAAGATGAAAGCATAGATGAAACTGATAATGAGGGGAGTGAAGAGAAAGTTGAATCAGAGTTAGCTGAGATTGAGGAGGAGACGACTGAAAATGGTTTTATGGAAGTTCAGAGCAAATCAATGGAGTACCATCTTGATGATGACAAAGTAAAAACTAAGAAGGAAAAAGAAAGTGTTCTATTTAAAAAATCACACAGAAAAGATAAGTACTTGTACAATAGTAGCAGGAGAAGTATTGTTCCGTTCCTGGTTGCCATCTTTGCAATTGTATTTGTTGTTGCGATAGTCTATTTGTACCTGGAAAGTGATACTATTTTTAAAAGTGAGGAAGTAGAAGAAGATGTTTTATCTATTGTAAGACCAACTTCAGTAACTATAATAGAGAGGGAATATACTTATCCTATTACTTTTCCTTATTCAGTTCCAGAAATCGAAGAGGAAATTTCAGGTATAAATTTAACTTTATTTTCTGATGAAGAAATTGTTTTTAAACCACCGGTTCCAAAGCAAGAAATTGATAAAAAAGAGGAAGGAACAACCGTTGCTGCAGAGGATGAGAAAATTTCAGTTGAAGAAGGTATTGGGCTGGTAAGTAAAAATGTTTATAAGTATAGAGATTATTATGTAGTACAGGTAGCGGCGTTCAAATCTTATTCAGTAGCCGAGGAAGAAGCAAAAAAATATGAAGAGATGGGTTACAATACTTTTGTTGAAATTGCTGAAGTAGAAGATACCGGAACCTGGTTCCGCTTACGGGTGGGCGATTTTACTACACGAGAAAAAGCAAATATTTTTGCTAATAAATATATCAAATAGAATTTAACAACAAGGAATACTATGAATTTATTCGACATATTCTTAAAGGGTGGAGTAATAATGTGGGCTATCCTGCTCTGTTCAGTTATTGCATTTGCAGTTGTAATAGACCGTTTTATAACATTACGAAGAGCCAGAATAAATGTTCCGGCTTTTATTATAAGGTTAAGAGGTTTTGTAAAGAACAAAGATATGAACGGGGCTATATCATTCTGCATGCAGGAAAAATCTCCTATGGCTAACATGGTAAGAAAAGGACTTAAAAAATTTAACCTTGGGCATGAACGGGTTAAAGAAGCAATTGAAAATGCCGGCAGGCAGGAGGTAAGCAAACTGGAAAAGGGCTTATCAATTTTAGCCACCGTTGCAGGTGTTGCTCCGCTCCTAGGTTTTCTTGGAACTGTTACAGGTATGATACAGGCATTTATGACAATTGAAGAGCTGGCTGGTGCTGCAAACCCAAGTGACCTTGCCGGAGGAATTTGGGAAGCGCTTACAACAACAGCTTTTGGTTTGATAGTCGGTATTCCTGCACTCGCTTTTTATAATTACTTTGTTAATGCTGTTAAAAAGTTTGTTGGTGATATGGAAACTGTTGCAAATGATGTTGTAGATACTGTACAGGACAGTGCACGCATGCAAACAGATGTTGATGACGAAGTTGAAATTGAATTATAAGGTGACATAATGAAATTTAACACTTCAAACCAGCCCATAAGCATTTTTTCTTATTCATCTCTTACTGATATTGTGCTCCTGCTGGTAATATTTTTTCTTCTCACATCCCAGTTTGTCATTCAAACCGGTGTAAAGGTAAAACTGCCCGGCTCTAAAACAAATGAACAGGCAGAACCAACACAGTTGATTGTTACTATCACATCGGGGGGAGTAGTTTATGCAGGATCTGATGAAATAGGAATTGACCAACTTCCGCAAAAATTAAATGAACTTAGAGAAATTAGTGAAGAGAACAATCTTGTTATCAGGGCTGATAAAACTGTTCAGATAGATCTTGTGATAAAAGTTATTGATGCTGCCAAATCCATTGGTATTGGAAGGTTTACAATTGAAACAGAAAAAGAAGAATAAAAGAGAGGTTTGCTATGTCCTCTGAAAAATCAACAGGAATATCGTATACAGTTTCAATTTTTGTTCATGTAATTTTAATCGGGCTGTTCTTATTTATTAACATGTCTTTCGATTATTTGCCAACCGATTATGTTGAAATTTCCTTTGGCATTTCTTCAGAATCAGGTTCTTCAGGGAATGAAGGAAAACTGGTTGAGAATATTGAAGAGATA
Organism: Ignavibacteriaceae bacterium; assembly: GCA_036480595.1. Lineage (GTDB taxonomy): Bacteria > Bacteroidota > Ignavibacteria > Ignavibacteriales > Ignavibacteriaceae > JAZGGS01. The sequence continues at coordinate 3,944 of JAZGGS010000259.1, read as the reverse complement.
TCCGAAATGGAAATGCAAAGTACTACCGAAGAACAAAACCGGGAAGTAAATGAAGTTGAATTGCCCGTTTCAGAAAGTACATCCGAAGAAAACATTATTATTCCTGCAGATGAAGAGAAAGAAATTGCTGAAGAAAGCAACAGCGAAAACACCGAGGAGGTAAATTCAACTGTAACCTCAACAGGGCGGGGAAATGAATCGGTTGGAGATGGAAGTCTTGGTTTTGATATTGACTGGGGCGGTAACGGCACCAGGAAAATATACAGCTTTCTTCTTCCTCAATATCCTGAAGGTGTAAAAAAAGAGATAGATATTAAACTTGAATTTACAATTTTACCGGACGGTACCGTTGGAACTATAATTCCTAAAATGAAAGCTGATACCCGCCTGGAAAATGCAGCAATAAATTCACTGAGGCAATGGAGATTTGAAGCATTAAAAAATAATCAAAGGCAGGCAGAGCAGAAAGCACTTATTATTTTTCCGTATCGCTTACAGTAGGGGGTTCTTTGTAATACATACGGTAGAAGAAATATTCGGCTGCGGTTAATAATACCAGCGAAAAATCATCTCGTGTTAAGTAGATACCCAACCCTTCCGGTTCCATAAAAAGTTTTGAAATCATTCCTGTTATTGACCAGCCGACAGTGAACAAGATTGCGATTAATCCTAGATTCAAAAAAGCGAATGACAAACCTTCCTGCTGCCACTTTTTGGTAAAGATGAGCAGTGCAAAAAGAAAATGTAGAAAAAAAACGAATGCACTAATCATTATTTTAAACTTATCAATTAATCTCTATTTCGCCGGTTAAGAATTGCTGCACCAACTGCTCCACCTAATATTCCGAAAATTGTGTAGGTTATAATGTTGCTAATAAAAATCATAATTGTGTAAAGCGCCGAAAAGCCGTTGTCTTCAATATCTTTAGCCATCTTTTTAATAAGTTTTAACGATTCATCCATTATTGGTCCCATATTTAAATCATGTAGAATCAGCTCGGTTTGAGGCAGCCCGGCAATAAATTCATTTGTATGGGTGATGTAAGTAGTCAGCAGATCGAAAAAAGTTGAGAATAATGCAGCTACAATACCTGTTAGCAAACCAAGAATGATTGCCTTGTTTACTGCAATCTTTTCATCTAACCTGTTGGTTTTTTTGTAGAGAACAATTGCAAAAAATGAAGCTGCCGGAACCACCAGGCAGCATGCAAAATTTTTAAATCCGGGTATTGTTGTTAGAACAGCCGCACCAAAGCCGCATATAATTGCAGGAATATAATCTTTATTCATCAAATCTTTTTTAGAATAATTGAAAGTAAATATTTTACGAAAACCTGAAGTACATAAATATAAATTACTGCACCAAATAAAAATCCTGAACTAAGAGCTATCCAGCTTGTATAATCATATAAATGTGCGCTTACAAAAATCACATCAAGCAGAATGATTGATGATGTAATTATTAATGGCTTTAAAGAAATATTAGTCCTTAAATTAATCATTAGCAGCGAAACAGCCATAAATAAAGCGCCAACGTATATGCCGGTGCATCTTGCACAAAGAAATGTTGCGCTGCCTTCTAAATAAATTAATTTATGCTCTGCTTGATGACAAACTATTGAATAAGAATGTTTTAAAAATGTAGAAACAAAATGATTAATATTATTTGCAGCAAGGAACGAGTAAAAGATTCCCGCACACCATAAAAGTAAAAGTAAGGCAAAAATAACTTTTAATAGGTAGCTGGTAAACGCAGGTTTAAAAATTCTTCCAGGATTGGTATTTATTATTATAGCTTTCACGTGCAGCAGTTTACTTCCTGTTAAATACCAGGATATTATTATTACTAAGAACGTACAGCTTATTATTAAAAATAATGGCGGATACTATTCCGGAGATGTAATCTAATCCTTCCAAAAATACTTCTTTAATATTTAGATCCGGATATTTAAGATTAGCCAGGAAGATTTTTTCTTCAGTGCAAACGGTTAACCAGTTAAAAATAATCCTTATGCTTATAAAGTTATCATTCCCTTCCGCTTTACCAATCCCGTTTCCATAAGCATCAAAGATAATTATTTGGTTATTATCGATGACAAAAATATTGTTCTGCATAGAAACAGCTAATTGTTTCGGATGCTGCAGAGAATAGCTTCCATAGTCGTACCCGCCAAAATTCTGAATGAAGTTCCCAAACAGGTCGAATTTTATAATTCGTAAATTTTCAGAATCGAGAATAAAAATATCACCAAGGTTTGATATAACCGCACTTAACGGGTAACCGAATCTTTCTTCTTCAGTTTCATTTTCGCGTGTTGAAACCTGGAAAATGAAATTCAGGTCTTTATCAAAACGCTGTATTCTGTGATTATTTTTATCAGCAACAAAAATCCTTAATGCATCTGCAAAAATATCTACAGGAGTATCAAATGCGCTGTTATTCCGGCCGTAACCACCAATTAAGTCTATGTTATTGCCTAGTGTATCGAGAACATATATTTCATCAGTGTCAATATCAGTTACATAAATATAACCCGTAGGATTAATATAAAACGAGGCAGCATTATCAAAATCTCCAAAAGAACTTTCAAACAGGAAAGTTTGTGGCAACAATAAAGAGCTAAATAAAAATATTAAAATTACAGTTCGCATATATTTTTTTTACTCGCCTTATAATCTCTTTAGTTTTTGATCAAATTTTAATTTGAAATTTACAAATAAGTGATCTTATAATTATGCATAAAAATAAATAACACAGATTTTAAATGTTCTAAACTTGTTAAAATGGTTTATCATCTTACATAATTATTATTTGAAATGAAACATTTTAACAATTACTGAATGACAAACAACTTAAAGTACCAGGTTTTTTTACTAATTGGTTGGTTGGTATGATCTTTGAAAAAACCTGTGTTGTTTCTATATTTGCAGCGCTAATTTGTCCCGTGGTGTAATTGGCAACACGTCGCACTCTGGATGCGAAGAGTCTAGGTTCGAACCCTAGCGGGACAACATAATAATTAAGAATTTATAATGTATAATTGATAATTATTTTAATTATTCATTTGACACAGGCGCGTTCGTCTAGTGGCTTAGGACGCCGCCCTCTCAAGGCGGAGATCACGGGTTCGAATCCCGTACGCGCTACTAGAAAAAACATACATCCTTGTAACTAAATGAGTTGCAAGGATTTTCTTTTTTGATGAGGACAGGTATGAGGATACTTTTACTTTTTCTCATTGATCTGTAAATCAGTGTTTATCGTTCCCCTATCTATAAAATTTTTTATATTAGAACTAATGTCACTTAAATGAACATAACAATTGGCAGTAAGCTGCGCGGCCAGGCTAGTATTGGTGGAAAAGAACAAGGATAATCATCTCCGGTTAATCCCCGCCTGAGGCGGGTAAACTTATCCACCAAATCAGGACATTCCCCAGCCAGTATTGTAGTTATTCAGAAAGGGGTTTCATCTTTACATTCGCAACTTAACGCAAATTGGTTTTAAGGTCAACTGATGTTTAGCAACTGATCACTTTACTTATAATCATTGATCATATTCTGCTTTTTATAGCGAACTAATTTGGCCCCCTTTTTTTATATATTCTTTCTTATTATTATTCCTTTATGAAACGATTTAATAAACATATTTTCGTTTGCGAAAATAAAAGACCCAACGAAGATCCCCGGGGTTGTTGTGCTGATAAAGGAAGTAAGATGATAAGAGAAGTAATTAAAAATCGATTAAAAGAGATAGGATTAGGTTTAACGGTAAGAGCAAATGCTGCTGGTTGCCTGGATGCCTGCGAACATGGAGTTACTGTTGTTATTTATCCTGAGCAAATATGGTATGGTGGAGTTACTGAAGATGACGTTGAAGAAATAATTCAAAAACATATTGTTAATAACCAGCCGGTTAAAAGATTGATGATAAATGATAAAAA
>JAZGGS010000258.1:0-3074 GCA_036480595.1 Ignavibacteriaceae bacterium | reverse complement strand
TCAACAACGGCTCAATATTTGGATTCTGTCCACGGAATCTTTTATATAATTCCATAGAATCATCAGTTCCGCCTGAAGATAAAATGTACTTGCGATATTTTCCGGCTAATTCTTTATCCAAAACATTTCCGGTAAGTTCAAATGCATTGAAAGCATCAGCATCAAGCACTTCTGACCAGACGTAACTATAATAACCGGAAGAGTATCCGCCTGAAAAAATGTGATTGAAATATGTGCTCCTGTAACGTGGGAATATCTCCGGTATCAGGTTAATCTTTGCCATTGACTCATTTTCAAACTTTATAACGTCATATTCTACAGGCTCAGTAATTGTGTGCCAATCCATATCAAGCAAAGCTGCAGCTAGATACTCAACAGTTTCAAATCCCTGGTTGAACAGACTTGAATTCTGAATTTTATCAACTAACTCTTTTGGTATCACTTCACCTGTATAATAATGTTTTGCATAGGATTTAAGAACATCCGGATGCATTGCCCAATTTTCCATCACCTGCGAAGGAAATTCTACAAAGTCTCTCGGTGTTTCTGTTCCCGAAATTAATTCATAAGTGCAATCTGAAAGTAAACCGTGTAAAGCATGACCGAACTCGTGAAAAAGTGTATTTACTTCATCAAGACTTAATAGGGCAGGTTTATCTCCGGTTGGTTTTGAGAAATTGCCAACATTGTAAATAACCGGGTAGATCATCTCCCCATCCTTTTTATATTGTTTACGAAACGCATCCATCCAGGCACCGGCGCGTTTGCTTTTCCGTGGGAAGTAATCCGTATAAAGTATGCCAATATGCGAACCGTCTGCTTCTTTCACTTCAAACACTTTAACTTCGGGATGATATTTTTCAATGTTATTATTCTCTTCAAATGTAATGCCCCATAAGCTTGTAGCTAAACCAAAAACTCCATCAATTACATTCTCAACCTGGAAGTATGGTCTTAACTCTTCTTCATCCAAATTGTATTTTGCCTTCTTCAATTTTTCAGCGTAGTACCACCAATCCCATGGCTCTAATTCAAAATCGTTTCCTTCATCATAAATTATTTGCTGCATTTCTTCTCTTTCCTGTTTCGATCTTTCAAGTGCGGGTGTCCATAAATTATTTAACAGTTCATAAACATTATCAGGATTAAGAGCCATCTGCTCTTCAAGAACATAGTGAGCGTGTGTTTCGTAACCTAGCAGTTTTGCTCTTTTTAATCTCAGCATTGCAATTCGCGAAAGAATCTTTTTATTATCTAGTTCGTTGTTGTTATCGCCTTTCATAAAATAGGCGCTGTAAATTTTCTTTCTTAAATCTCTTTTAGATGAATATTGCAGGAAGGGGATCATACTTGGTTTATGAATAGTAAAAACCCATTTGCCTTTGTACCCTTTATTTTCAGCGGTTTCGGAAGCAGCGGCAATTAAGTTTTCAGGAAGATCCGCAAGATCATTTTCATTATCAATTACAAGCTCAAAAGTGTTTGTTTCTTTAAGAACATTCTCACCAAACTGAACTGTAAGTAAAGAGAGTTCTTCATTTATTTTTCTGAATTCTTCTTTTGCATCTTCTTCCAGGTTAGCACCGCCGCGAACAAATCTTTTATAGTATTTATCCAATAATTTATTCTGTTCTATTTTTAATCCTAAATTTTCTTTCTGCTCATAAACTTCCTTAACTCGTTCAAAAAGTTGCTGATTTAAATTTATATCATCACGGTGAGCAGAAAGTAATGGAGAAACTTCTTTATTGATGACTTGCATTTCATCATTGCTCATCGCTGAGTTCATTGCAGAAAAAACACGCCGTACTTGTTTTAATTTGTCACCTCTGTAATCAAGCGCTTCAATTGTGTTGGAAAAATTCGCATCTTCACTGTTGTTAACAATCTTTTCAATTTCTGAGTTATGAATTTTTATTGCTTCTTGAAATGCGGGCAAGTAGTGTTCTGTTTTTATTTTTTCAAATGGAGGAGTTTCAAAAGGAGTATCCCATTTTGCCAACAACGGGTTGGCTTCTTCCTTACTGCACGAAGTAAGTAATAAACTTCCGGCAAATACCATTATAATTAACCTCTTCATTTCCATTCCTGTTTTTAATTAGTAAAACTTTTTTTGTATTAAAAAATTAAGTAAAAATCAGTTGAATTACTCAACCCAAAATTATTCCCGATTTAATATATGTTGTGATTATTTTCAACTCCTTAATAAAAATTAGTATGAAATTTGTTTATGAAGTGTTATTTTAAATTATCGTTCTCAGCACTTTGTGAGAAAATGACTTCTAATTGATCAAGTTTATCTTTCAATACATCAAGCACTTAATTAATTTTAATCAGTATCTTTTAACCATTAATTACAAGTAAACCATGGAAAATAAAAATAATAATAAAACCGGTATTCACCTTAAAGGTAAGTCAGCTATTGTAACCGGCGGAAGTTTGGGGATAGGTACAGCTATAGCTCTTAAACTTGCTGAATTCGGGGCAAATGTAGCAATCAACTATCGGAAACATAAAGAAGAAGCCGAAGAGGTAATAAAAAAAGTAAAAGCTATGGGTTGTAAAGGACTTGTGGTACAGGCAGACATCTCAAATTTTAATGATGCCGGAAAAATGGTCGATAATGTAGTAAAAGAATTCGGCGGATTGGATATTCTGGTTAACAATGCAGGAATCAACCGGGATGGTGTTATCTGGAAAATGACAGAAGAACAATGGGACAGTGTTATCGATATCAATCTTAAAGGTTATTTTAATTATATACGTGCAGCAGCTCCAATTTTCCGCGAACAAAAATCTGGAAAAATAATTAACGTTACATCTATTAATGGGTTGCGTGGAAAATTCGGTCAGGCAAATTACTCGGCGTCAAAAGCCGGAATTATCGGATTAACTAAAACTGTTGCAAAAGAGTTAGGAAAATATGGTATAAATGTAAATGCTGTAGCGCCTGGCTTAATCGAAACAGATATGATGAAACAAGCAACTGAAGAAGTGCGTAAAATGGCTATTGATGAGATAGTTTTAAAAAGAATCGGGATGCCTGAAGAAGTTGCCGATGTTGTAGCATTTAT
>JAZGGS010000257.1:0-2233 GCA_036480595.1 Ignavibacteriaceae bacterium | reverse complement strand
AATTCAACATCAAAAATTAATGTAGAGTTTGCTGGAATTGCTCCAACACTTAATCCTCCATAACCAAGTTCAGGTGGAATTACTAATCTTGCTTTGCCGTCTTTCTTCATTAGTTTCAAACCTTCTTCCCAGCCGGGTATAACCTGTCCCATTCCCAAAAGGAAACTAAAAGGATCGTCCCTTTCAACAGAACTATCGAACTTTGTTCCATCAGCTAGAAAACCTGAGTAGTGCACAGTAACAACATTTCCTGAGTCAGCTTTCTCTCCTTCACCTTCAGTAATAATTGAATACTTCAAACCGCTTTCGGTTGTTTTAAGCTGTGTGGAATCAACATCCCACATCTCTACAACTATTCTCTTTTTCACATCTAAAAGTTCAATCACAAGTTTAAGATCTGAATTAGGCGGAATAGGACCAATACCTTCTTCACCGTACGCAAGATTTGCAGGAATGATGATCGTACGTGAACCGCCTATCTTCATACCAACACATCCTTCGTCTGCACCGCTAATAAATGAGTTTGTACCAACTACAAATTTTACAGGTTGATTTCTTAATTTTGAGTTACCGATCATTGTGCTATTCCTTAATTCGTCGTTTGTCCAATCGGAAAAAAGATTGGAAGTATCTGTAATAAACCAGCCACTGAAATGAATGGTGACCAGTTCATCCTGCATAACTTCTCTGCCGGTACCAAGCGAATCATCAAAATATTTTAACCCGGAATCGAGTGTTACTACCTCGTTCTTTTTGGAACAGCTAATTACAGTAATCAAAAGCATTAAACTGAATATTGACAATAGTTTTTTCATCGAAATCCTTTAAATTTTGATTCCAAATATATAATTATTTTAAACAACTTTTTAATGTACCCATCAATTTTACCATGTTTTTTATTTTAAATAAAAGTACTTTACTGCCGGATGTTTAATTATTACTTACATAAAAACTAATCTCCCGGACACACAAATATGATACGCCTAATAATAAGTTTTGTAACTATCAGTTTTTTCTTTATGAATACTCTTGCACAGCATAACACCCACCTGGTAACTCATTCATCCGGTGATAACACAACGCTGCTTAACAGTTCTGTAGTGGGAGCAATTATCGATTCCGATTTTAAACTGGAAGAGGCACTCTACGGACAGAGGATACCTGCATCTGTAACCACAAATCTTACTATAGTTACTGTTTTTTATTATGGTTTTGATGAAAAACTACACCAGGGTCAATTAGTTGTGCATAAAGAGGTTGCCCGGGATGTGAAAGATATTTTCGAGATCATCAGACAAATTCATTTTCCAATAGAAAAAGTGGTACCTATTTGTAAGTATAAATGGTCGGATGATGAATCGATGAGAGTTAATAACACAAGCAGCTTCAATTACAGGTTTATTTCTGGTAGTAAAATATTATCGAAACACGCTAGCGGGCTTGCGATAGATATAAATCCTAAACAGAATCCATATATAAAAAATGGCACAACAAGTCCAGCCGGGTCTGTTTACATTGCAGATACTAAAGGAACAATAACTACAGATTGCCGAATAGTTGAAGAGTTTAAGAAAAGAGGTTGGACATGGGGAGGCGATTGGAAGAGTCTTAAAGATTATCAGCACTTCCAGAAAATTCTTTCTGCCAGCGAATAGAATTAGAGTAATTTAGTACCCTTTTCAGAACCAAATAAAAATATTAGAGTCTGGTATTCCCCCTCTGCACGGCACTTTTCGTAATGATCCCTTCCGGGATCTGTGGCCTGAGAAAAATTATAACTTTGAAAAATTGTTTTTTATAACTGATTTCAATTTTATTCATTAAGACGATTTTAAAATGAATTTTGTTATAAAAGATAAAAATTTTAGGGTGATTAAACTGACTGTTGAATTGCAATTGTATTAATTATTTTGTTTATATGAAGAAAAAGTATCTATACATATTATTATTATTCTTGCTGATTAGTTTTTCATGTAGAGATAGAAACGATTTTAACGGTAACGGAATTGATCCTACAATCGGAGGGATTTATACTGAAATTGAAGGAGAACAATCAGGCGTACTTACAAAAAATAAATCTCCGTTTTTTGTCTCTGGAAATATTATGGTTAATTCATCCGATACTTTAATCATCCAGCAAGGAGTTGAATTGTTCTTCAAGGAAAAGACGAGTCTTATAATAAATGGTGTGCTCCTGGCCGAAGGGATAAGAGTTGAACCGATTAGATTTACA
>JAZGGS010000256.1:0-2415 GCA_036480595.1 Ignavibacteriaceae bacterium | reverse complement strand
CAATCAATAATTTAATTGAAGATTAAAAATTAGCAGGAAAAAGGATGGAAAGAGAAAAAATAAAAGAACTTGAAGTTATGGTTGCAGAGGTTATTCCGGAAACCCACGATACTGCAACAATTGTATTTTTCACAGGGAATGATGTGTTGAGTTATCAACCGGGAAATTTTCTTACCATTGCACCCCAGCAATTTCCTGCACTGGAAAGATGGGTTAATTATTTAGAAGATCTTAAAGATAAAAAGGAAACTGCACGGGCTTACTCTTTAACAAGTTCGCCGGATGAAAAATATCTTGCCATTACAGTAAAAGAGGAAAGATATATCTCCGGGATTACTACTTATCCACCGCTTCTTTCACCAATTCTTTCCCGCAGAACTTTTCCCGGGCAAAAAATGGTAATAACAGGTTTTACCGGTCCTTATACTTTTTCAGATAAACTTAGAAACGAATCTGAGGAAGCGATACATATCTGCGCTGGAAGCGGGATTGTACCAAGCTTTAGCATCATAAAGCACGATCTTAGAGTTAATGAAAAACATAAACATACACTTATTTACAGCAATAAAGATTTTGCAGATGTAATATTTTACAACCAGCTAAATAAACTTGAAAATCAATTCCCCAACAGGTTCAAAGTTATTCATACACTTACAAGAGAAAGTAATGAAAATGTTTTCAGCGATAAAATTAGAAAAGGAAGAGTATCTAAAAATTTAATAGAAGAAGTTATTACTAACCCTGTGGGCACTGCAATATTTGCCTGCGGACCGGATCATAGCATTCATCAGAAAAAAGCAGCCAGGGAAAAAGGAGAAACATTAAAAGCAACTTTTATGAGCAGCGTACTTTCGTACCTTGATGAACTTAGTGTTCCGAAAAACAATATTAAAAAGGAAAGTTACGGATAGATTTCAGATCAAATTTAAAAGGAAAAATAAACGAGCGACGAACCTGAAATCGATTCCATCTCCCGATTCAATCTCCCGATTCAATCTCCCGATTCAATCTTACAGTACCGAATGCGGATGAAGTAAAATCGTTCTACAATACACTCCATCTTAATTGGAAGCAAGTATAAAGTATATTATAAATCACACCCCTGATATACCCGGTATTACTGATTATTTTATAAATTTAAAGAATTACAATCGAGTATTGATCTACCGGTTAAACTAGTGCATATTTGAAACTTGTTTTTCTTAATTAATAACAAATTTAGGATGAAAGAACACCGCAGGAAAATAAATAAAGTTGATTCTGAAATTATAAAACTGCTGGCAAAGAGAAGAGATTTGAGCAGGGAAATAATCCGTTTAAAGAATGAAAACCGGAGTTCTATACGTGATAAAAACCGCGAGAAAGAGTTACTTACACAATTAATTGGGCTCGGAAAAAAGGAAGGATTGGATTCCTACTTTGTTACAAAAGTATTCCACGAAATAATTGATGATTCTGTTAAGCTTCAGAATAAAATCCTTCTTGATAAAGATAATGTTGAAAGTCTTTCCGGCAGCAAGAGTGTTGCCATCCAGGGAATAGAAGGATCGTACAGCTACCTGGCAGCAAGAATATTTTTTGGCGATTCGAAGGATGAAATTATGTTTAACTATAAAGAAAGTTTTGAAGATACTGTTAAAGCTGTTGAAAACGAAGAAGCCGATTACGCAATCCTTCCGGTTGAGAATACAACCTCGGGAAGTATTAATGATGTTTATGATGCTATAATAAACTCACCGCTTTCAATTATTGGTGAAGAAATATTTCATGTAAAGCACTGCCTTGTTGCACTTGAAGAGATCCCGCTAAGTAAAATTGAAAAAATATATGCTCATATCCAGGCAGCGAGACAATGCAGCAAATTTATAGGTGGAATTAAAAATACCTCGGTAGAATATTTTGTTGATACTGCCAAATCGGTGCGCAAAATTAAGGAGGAGAAGAATCCTTATTACACAGCAATAGCAAGTGAGGAAGCTGCAAAGCTTTACGATGTTGTTATCCTAAGAGAAAACATAGCCAACCAACCCGGAAACTTTACACGCTTTTTAGTTTGCGCAAGAGAACCAATTGTTGTTGATGCGCGTATTCCTGCTAAAACATCATTGATAATGGCAACATCCCAGAAACCGGGTTCGCTGGTGGAGGCATTATCTACCTTTCGAGATCTCGGCATAAACTTGACAAAGCTGCAATCGAGACCAATAATTGGCAATCCGTGGGAAGAGATGTTTTACCTCGATTTTATTGGCAACGCTGATGATAAAAATGTTCTGCATTTATTGGATGAACTTGGAAAACTTGTTCGTTTTATACGGGTGCTTGGCTGTTACCCCATCAAAGAAACGGATAGAACAAAAGTGGAAGTTCATACCGAGCTTGAAGAGGAAGATTATACACAGGAACCTGTGCTGC
>JAZGGS010000255.1:0-3966 GCA_036480595.1 Ignavibacteriaceae bacterium | reverse complement strand
TATATCTTAAGAAAAATCACCAAAGGAGAAAACGTTGATGAAGAGTTGAAAAAATCGGAACATAAATACAGGCAGCTTATAGAAAACTCTCTTCAAGCCATTGTTATAATCCAGGATTTTAAAATAGCTTACACCAATAAATCCTTTTCCAGGATAACCGGTTATACGATTGATGAACTTCTTTCTTTTACACCAAAAGAAACAATGAACCTTGTACATCCTGACGACCAGGAAATGGTTTGGGGCAATCTTAAAAAAAGAATAATTGGACTTGATATCCCTCCGCATTACCAGTTTAAGGGAGTAAGTAAAGATGGAAGCACTAAAATATTAGATCTTTATGTGAGTAAAACTGACTTTGAGGGAAAGCCCGCAATACAGGGTTTTTTTCTGGATATAACCGATCAGGTTGAGGCGCAGCAAGCCCTGGAAAAAAGTGACCAGAATTATAAAATTCTGATTGAAAATCAAACAGACCTGATAATAAAAGTTGATCCTGAAGGACGATTCCTTTTTGTTAGTCCTTCTTACTGCGAGTTGTTCGGTAAGAAGGAAGAGGAGCTGCTCGGCAAATATTTTCTGCCGTTGGTTCACGAAGAAGACAGGAAGAAAACCGAAGATGCAATGGAAAGACTGAAAGAACCGCCACACAGCTGTTACATTGAGCAGAGAGCGCTAACCAGCAAGGGCTGGCGCTGGCTCGCATGGTTCGACCAGGCGCTTGTTAATAAAAACGGAAAAATAACTGCTGTTATTGGTTCGGGCAGAGATATAGATGAACTTAAAAAAGCTGAAAATAATTTGCGCGAAAGAAATAAGTATATTGAAACCATACTCAGAAATCTTCCAATAGGACTTGTTGTGCACGAAATAAATTCGGGCAAATCAATTTTTATGAATAAAGAGTTTCAGGAAATTTATGGCTGGCCCGAAGAAGAAATTCCAACCGTAAAAACATTTTTAAACAAAGTTTATCCTGATGTTGAATTAAGAAAAAATATTTCCAGCAAAATAACAGCGGATATTAAAGGAAAGAAACCGGAGAATTTATTTTGGGATAACATAGAAGTTAAAAGCAAGAATGGTGAGAAAAAGTATGTCTCTGCTAAAAATATTCCCTTGTACGATCAGAACCTTATTATATCTACCGTGCAGGATATTACCAAAAGAATAACAGCAGATAGACAAATTCAAAATTCCCTTAAAGAAAAAGAGATATTGCTCAGGGAAATTCATCACAGGGTGAAAAATAATCTTCAAACTATCTCAAGCTTACTCGATTTACAGGCAGAATCTATTAAGGATTCGGCAGCATTGGAAGCTTTTAGAAGCAGCCAGAGCAGGATAAGGTCAATGGCATTGATTCATGAGCGCTTGTATAAATCTGAAAGTCTTTCCCGAATAAAAGCGCAAGAGTATATTAAAAATCTTACTGATTACCTGGAAGCAACCTACGATTCGCGAGCAGGCAACATTAAGTTAACAACCAATGTTCAGAACATACTGCTAAACTTGGATACTGCTATACCTTGCGGATTAATTATCAACGAGCTTGTTTCTAATTCTATGAAATATGCTTTTCCCGGGGAACAGGTTGGCACAATAGAAGTTTCGCTGCTGGTAAGCAGCGCTGATAGTATAAGTCTTTCGGTTAAGGATGATGGCATAGGTATTCCTACTGATATAACCATTGAAAATTCTTCATCACTTGGTTTGCAGCTTGTTCATCTTCTTGCAAAGCAAATTTACGGAACTTTAAAAACGGAAAGAAAAAATGGCACTCGGGTAGAAATAATATTTCCTAAACCTGCGGTATTCGAGGAGATAATCGGTGAATAAAATACATTATTTAAACCGATCATTATTTTTATCTTTTATTCCAATTTATCAGGATAAAAAATGAGAGATACTAAAATACTTATTGTTGAAGATGAAGTAATAGTTGCCAGGAATATTGAGAAAAGATTAATAAGCTCCGGTTACAAAGTAGCTGGTATCGCATCTTCTGCAGAAGAGGCAATTGAACTGGCTGCGTCACTTAAACCCGATCTTGTATTGATGGACATCAAACTTAAAGGTAAAATGGATGGAATAGATGCAGCAAAGGCTATCCGGAATTCATACCGTCTTCCAATAATCTATCTCACTTCATATGCTGATGAAGAAACATTTCAGCGGGCTAAAATAACTGAGCCGTTCGGTTACCTAATAAAACCATTCGAATTAAAAGAGCTGAACCGGTCGGTTGAAATGGCTCTTTATAAAAACAAGATAAACAATGAACTGCTGGAAAATCAGCAGCGTTACGAGATAGCTGTTTACGCAGGTAAAACAGGTGTGTGGGAATTCTGGCCAAATGAAAAAAAGTATTTTTCCGATAAAAACCTTAAAGCACTTTACGGTTTTAATGAAGATGAATTATCCGATAACCTGGATGATTGGTCTGCTCTTGTTTACGAAGAAGACCGCGCCGAACTGGATGAGAAATTCCGGAAGTTTTTAGAAAGCAGCGAAAGTGAGTTCCTGGTGGAACACCGCATTAATAAAAAGGACGGCTCAATAGGATGGGTAATCGATCGTGGAATTTTATTTCAGCCCGATAGTGAAAAACCGCTCCGTTTTATTGGAACCACTACCGATATTACCGAAAGCAAAAATGCTGAACTAGCTCTGGTAAAAAGTGAAGAAAGATTCAGAAATGTATTTGAAAGTTCCGGAATTGGAATGGCGCTGCTTGGTTTAGATGGTAATTTTACAAAAGTGAATAAATCGTTTTGTGAAATGCTCGGTTACTCATACAATGAATTACTTGAGATGAACATGCGTGATATTACCCACCCGGGCGATATTGATAAATCTATGAATATTAAATACGAAATGATAAACGGAAAAAGCAACGGCAGCCACAACGTCGAAAAAAGATATCTTCATAAAAGCGGTGAAACCATCTGGGCAATAGCAACGATTTCACTGGTAAAGGATTTGAATGATAAACCGCACTATTTGATCGCACAAATTCAAAACATCACAAAAAGAAAAAAAGCAGAAGAACAGCTCTCGCGTTATGCAGAAGAACTTAATATTACAAATCAATCCAAAGATAAATTTTTCTCAATCATCTCTCACGATTTAAGAAGCCCCTTTAACGCACTGCTTGGTATAACAGAATACATGACACAATATTACAAGGATATGAGCCCCGATGAGGTGAAAGATTCAGTTAATAATATTTACAGATCATCCAAAAAACTTTACAGCTTAATACTTAACTTGCTTGAGTGGTCCCGGTTGCACACGGGAAGAATGGAAGTGGAGAAAACCATCTTAAATCTTAATGAAGTGGGCAAAGAAGTTGTAAATCTTTTAAATGAAAATGCATCTGCAAAAAAAATTGATCTGATTAATAATATAAATGAAGATATAAATGTAACAGCCGATAACTATATGATTGATACTATTTTACGAAACCTTATTTCCAACAGCATTAAATTTACAAAACCGGGTGGACACATTTTACTTAGCGCTGTGCAGAAGGGTAACCTGGCCGAGGTATCAGTTGAAGATAACGGAATAGGAATTAGTGAAGAAAACCAGGAAAAGATTTTCAGGATTGATGCACAATACCGCAGGGATGGAACTGCAAATGAAAAAGGAACAGGTTTGGGTTTAATACTTTGTAAAGAGTTTGTTGACAAAAATAACGGTACAATCAGAATTGAAAGTAAAGAAAATGAGGGGAGTAAATTTATTTTTACTGTACCATTGTACTACAACTCGTTGGAATAAGCTGACGACTTTTTTCACATCGAAAAAATCCACCGATAAGAATATAATTTCTCTGTCAGATTACTTAATTTACGTACCATTCATTTTTACTTATAAGAATGTAGATATGTTCATAAATTCGGAAGGGAATAAACCACGTGGAAGAAAAAACAAACCAATCTGATGTTGAAAAAACTAAAA
>JAZGGS010000254.1:0-6377 GCA_036480595.1 Ignavibacteriaceae bacterium | reverse complement strand
ACTCACCTCACTTAAGATTCGAATGACTATTAATACCCTCCCAGGATCTTTATTATCCAAAACTTAAGATTGTCATTCCGACCTTGAGCCGGAATCTATTTTATAAATATTAAAGATTAAGAGATGCTGGATCGAGTCCAGCATGACACAAAGTGAGTGGCATCTAAAAATATTTATTACCTTACCTCATCCACATCATCAACCCTCAAAACCAAGAGACCTGCAATAATCATTGCCGCACCACCAAGTATTAAAGTGTAAATGGCTTCATTTCCAAAAACTGTTCGTGTGAAAAAACCTAAAATACTTGCAGCAGTAATTTGAGGAATAACAATGAAGAAATTGAAGATGCCCATATAAACTCCCATCTTCTCAGAGGGTAGTGAGCCGGCAAGAATGGCATAAGGCATTGCAAGTATTGAAGCCCACGCCAAACCTATTCCCAATTCGGAAATAATTAACATCTCCGGATTTTTAAAAAGATAAAAGGAAGCTAAACCTAATCCTCCTGCAAATAAACTTATCATGTGAACGGTTTTTCTACTTGTTCTTTTAGCCATCCAAACTAAAGCAAAAGCCATAATAGCAGCAAAACCGTTGTAAACAGCCATTAAAACACCAACCCAATCAGCACCCTCATTATATAATGCAGATGTAGGATCGGAAGTACCGTAAATATGATGAGTTACAGCAGGTGTGGTGTAAATCCACATTGCAAACAGTGCGAACCAGGAAAAGAACTGAACATAAGATAGTTGCCGCATTGTTTTCGGCATGTTGTAAAGATCATTCAATACTACAACAAAACCATTTTCAGTTTTGTTATTCTTCATAAGTGAGCCTGCTATTATTTGAAGAAATCCGAAGAGGATAGCCCCAACAAATAATACATACAAGCCGTAATCGTTTACATTGAGTACAAATGCCAGCAACAGAGTGATTATGATACCTGCGCTAAGCCAAATAATTCCATCCGTGATGAACTTTCCGGAAGTTATTAATTTCCGTTGCGATCTAATCTCTTTTACTTTTAATGATTCTTCTTCATCTTCTTGGCTGAATTTTTTTAACTCTTCGGGAGAGTATTCTTTCGTTCTAAAAACTGTATATGCTACAGCGAGAAAAAAAACAGCACCACCAATGTAAAACGAATACTTTACTGAATCAGGTATTACACCTTCCGGCGCAATATTGGAAATCCCAAACCAGTTTGTCATCAGATATGGTAAAGCAGAAGCTATTACTGCTCCTGTTCCGATAAAGAAACTTTGCATAGCAAAACCAGCAGTACGCTGCTCGGAAGGGAGCATATCACCCACGAATGCCCTGAATGGTTCCATAGAAATGTTGATCGATGCATCCATTATCCATAACATTCCGGCTGCTACCCATAAAGTTGGTGAGTTTGGCATAAAGATAATTGCAATAGATGCGAGAATGGCTCCAACGAGAAAATAGGGTCTTCTTCTTCCGAGTTTATTCCATGTTTTATCACTCATATGACCGATTATCGGCTGAACGATTAAACCTGTAACCGGTGCAGCTATCCAGAGGAGAGGAATCTTATCTATATCGGCACCTAAGGTTTCAAAGATTCTGCTGACATTCGCGTTCTGAAGTGCGAAGCCGAATTGAATACCGAGAAATCCAAAACTCATATTCCATATCTGCCAAAAACTTAATGGGGGTTTTTTCATTGGTATGTTCCTAATTAGCTTTTAAATATAAAAGAAAGTTTTCTGCAAAGGTTCATTTCAAAAGAATCATTTTCTTTGTCTCTATAAAAGATCCTGATTTCATCCGGTATAAGTAAATTCCGCTGCTTACTCTATTTCCAATATTATTATCACCAAACCAAGTAAAGCTATAAGTGCCGGTTGACTTAACCTCATTTACAAGAGTTTTAATTTCTCTGCCAAGTATGTCATATATTTTGATTGATACATTACCCGGTTCAACAATACTATAACGAATAGTTGTTGATGGATTGAACGGATTAGGAAAGTTTTGAAATAAATGGAAATCTGATGGAATCACAGCTACCTGATCATCAACTGAAACGATAGGTGGTATGGGGGGTAGATTTACCATCTCTTCTAGTATAGAAATGGTATAAACCGCCGAACCATATGATGAAAGAGAAACATCAAAACTGGATAAATCACTACCTAAAGTTTGTGTACTGGTACCATTGTAAAGATCATTTACCCAATAGGTGGTACCCGGATCGAAGCCACCAGTGAATTTTAAGTTAGTACCAGTTAAATCCAGAGTAACAGACTGAGAACTTCCGCTGAAATTCACAACAGATAAGCCGTTGGAATCTGTGTAAGGTCTTAAAAAAGAATATACTATTCCATTACCGGTACTTACCCTATCAAAATCTGATTCATCTTGATTATTAACATTTCCGTCACCATTTGTATCTAAACGATGCTGCGAAAATGCAGGAAACTGAGCACGAATCTGTGCTAACTTCTGGTAGTGAGGAGTAAGCAAATCTTTGCCATCAAAGTTCCAATTAATAATTCCACGTCTTCTGTCATTTAAATCAGGTTCACCAGGTGCACCCATTCCTTTGCCGAATCCAACTTCTTGCCCGTTAAGCATTTGCGGCATACCCGGTGCCATAAATACTGAAGTAGCCATGGGCATTGTCTTTTCAAATGAATCGTATTCATAACTTATTCTGTCCTCATCCTGATTTTCCATGAATCTAAGATAATATGAGTTTTCTCCCGGGTAGAATCCATCGTTAGCAAGCTCTGAATGAAGATTATTTATACCACTCGAATTGAAGGTGAAATCCCTTATCGCATTAAAGTAAAGTTTAGAGTCATATGCAACATCCAAACCTCCGCCAAAGTCAGCATATATAACTTCAGTTCCAACTCCAGTTCCCGAATCTTCTCCTAACAATAAAATATCAGGTTTGATATGTTTTAGTGAGGTACGTACCGGGATACCCATATCATCTTCACCATATTTTCTATGAGGTCCCCAATAAACATCAAACCTATAGCCATCAATACCAAACTCTCTTACCCAATAATCATAAACTTCAACCATATAATTCTTGGCGTCCAGATCACTCCAATCATAATTTAGCAAAGCATCGCTGAAACCACAATAGTAATAAATTCCTTCAGGAGTGACACATTGGCCCAATCCATTAGTATTGTGAGGAATAAATTCAGTTTGATAGTAATTCCAATACTGTGAGAAATCACCATAGAGTAATGTTTCCTGCGCAAACGGATGTAATCTGCCTGTATGGTTTGGAGTGATATCCTGAACCACTTTTATGCCGAGGTTATGTGCTTCCTCAACGAAATCCATGTAATCTTCATTAGTACCCAAGGATGTTTCAACGTTTTCAAAATCAATAATGTTGTATCCGATATTTATCTGGTTATCAACATTTCCAGGAATTTCGGTTACAGGTAAAACCCAAATTACATTAAAGCCCATAGCTTTTATATAATCTAAATTTGGTATTGCCGATTGAATTGTTCCTGTAGGAGTGAATGCCTTGAAGAACAACAAGTAAATCCTGGCATTCTTCAACCAGGCAGGATTGTCTTCATAACCTGCAACATGAACATTGGGGCTATCTTGTTTAACAACAAAGAAGGCAGCGGTGGAATCCGGATTCATATCTGTATCTGCTACAATTAATGAAACATAATACTCTCCCGGCGTTGAAGGTTTTGTAATCATTAATTCTTCGGTAGTCATTCCACTAATTCCTAATACTTCCGGATTGTCCGGGTTCTCATTCCATAAAAAAGTTAGTTGCTGACCGTCTGGATCTGTACTGTTAGCACCGCTTAATGTTAAGATGTTTCCATTTTGTGTTATATCAATCTGGGCATACGGGATGTGATTTATCTTATGAATTATATTAATTGAATCAGATGTTTCCGTGTTTCCTCCAACTTCTGCCTCTATTTTGAAATAATTATCTCCTTCAAGTAGATGCAGTGTCGTATCAATAATTCCTTGAAGAACCTGAACATTCCAGGTAGTATCGAAACGAATTATTTGTGCAGAAGTTACTGTTGTATCAAAACCACCGGTATTATTGAATATTGCTCCCTGTAAATGCCATGTGGTTTTCCAGGTTTCAGAAGGTAATGTTAAAAATTGTACTACATTAGCTTGCACCGTAAATGTTGTTGTGTCTGCACTGAAAGTTCCAACTGTGCTTTCGGCTGAAAGAATTAATTCATGTTCACCATCCCCTAACGGATCGGGGGGAATAAAACTTAATTTTTTCTCATTAAGGTTATAACTGCTACCTATATTTGAATATTGAGTTCCATCAATAGTAACATTTATAGTTGAAGTATCAACATCAGAAGAAATGGATGGAAAAATGTAAGCAGTTATTTCCGGAAATCTTGATCTTATAACTCCCGATGCCGGTGTTGAGTTTGGAAGCAGTAAATGAATGGTTGGATTTCTAATGAATAAGTAAGAATTATTATTATCATTTAGATTCTGCCTGGGATTTAAAGGATCGGGCAGCCAGGTTCCATCAGCATTAAACTTATATTGGTAGGCACCAGGCACACTGAAAGGTGCGGGTAAGGGATCTGGTCCTCCAACTCTCAATCTAACTGTTTTTAACCAAGATTCTAGAACCGGATCGAAAGTCATTATTGATGTAGAATTTAATGTCCATCCATTAAACTCACCGGGTAAATAAACAGTAATTGGATTATCATCTGGATAATAGAAAAATGTAACATCAACACTATCATCTGTTTGAGCTGAGATAAGAATGGAAAAAATTATAAACACAAAAACCGTATAAAAATATTTCATATAAAATTACCTTCAAAAAAAATATTGTAAACAAATTAAATTGTTATTTCCCATTTATCAGAAAACGTTTCATGTGTATAAAAATAACAATGCTAATCCAGAAATAATATGGTAAAAGAAATTATTATTGATTAAAAATGATTATGTTATTAACAGTTTTATCAATAAAAATGGATTTTAAGCCGTTATGAAAATAACATTTATGCGTTCAAAAAAATATTTCATACTTTTTATCGCTTTAGTAACCTTTGGTTGTACGCATCAGCAAAAGGATACAATTTCCGAATTGATCAAACCCATAAACCTAAAAGAGGGAACCTCAGCAAAGGTTGTACTAAGTGATCTTTTCTATGCGAAAAATTATAATGTAAAATTTTTACCGAATAATAATTTTGAAGTTGCTTTGGATGAAAAGGAACAAACACTTGAGATTACTCCTAAAAAAAACTTTTCAGGATTAGATCTGATTTCATTTATTATTTATGATGAAACATTTCAACTTCCGGTTAAGCTTGCCTTAAAAAATAAGTACTTATTTAAATATAAACCCGGTGGTAATCCGGAAATTGTAAACCTATTTGGACAATTCAACGGATGGAACAGGCAAAATCTTGTTATGGAAGATATAGATGGGGATGGCGAATATGAAATTACAATACCTCTTGATCCCGGCAGATATGAATATAAGTTCTTTGTTGATGGTGAAGAATTAGTTGATCCGGCAAACCCTGTTATAGTGCCGAACGGAATGGGTGGTTTCAATTCTGTGATAATAATTGAAAAAACAAATGCAGATAATAATTATCTTCATATTCTTAATTATGAAGAAGAGAACGACACATTTTCATATCGGTTTTATTACGAAAGTATAACAAGAGATCTTATTACACAGGATGAAGTTGTTGCGCTAATTGATAATCATAAGCTAAAATCAGAAAATATAAAACTTGATGACAGCTATGTCAATTTAATTTTCAGCAACAATGAACTGAAAGGGAATAAGACAATTCGTGTGGCTGTTTCGAAAGATGGTAAAGCCACTAATTTTCAAACCGTTAGATTGGAAGACGGGATTCCGAATGGAGAACAACCCTTTAATAACTGGGATGATGCAATTATTTATTCTATTATGATTGACAGGTTTTACGATGGTGATACTACAAATAGCATTCCCATTGTGCATTCAAAATTATCGTTTAAAACAAATTATCAAGGCGGTGATATACAGGGCATAATTGATAAAATTGAAGACGGTTACTTTGATTCTCTTGGTGTTAATACATTCTGGATATCCCCGGTTGTTGACAACACAAATAATGCATACGAAGAGTATCCGCCGCCGCACAGATACTTCACTGGCTATCATGGTTACTGGCCAATCTCAGCCACTAGAGTTGAAGAACATTTTGGCGATATGCAATTGTTAAAAAAGTTTGTTGATACAGCTCACAGCCATGGCATGAAAGTATTACTTGATTACGTTTCCAATCATGTCCATGAAGAACATCCGTTCTGGAACGAAAACCGTGAATGGTTTGGTGAACTTG
>JAZGGS010000253.1:0-4956 GCA_036480595.1 Ignavibacteriaceae bacterium | reverse complement strand
AAATCCTGAGTTTGATCCGTGTGCTTATCTTAACGGTTCGGAAAAACCTGATTCCTTTAAATGGTTATTAACCGGAAGACTTGGCACGAAGAAGAAAATCTTTGGTTACATAGGAAGGAAAGGAATAGAAGCAGTACAGATGTTCAATCACCTGCTTTACGATAAATACCTGGCATATGCAAAACCAAAGGATACCAGGAAAGGTAAACTAATGCTGTTGATGGGTACGTTTGATAAAAAATTAAGGAAAACGTTTTTCAGGTTTTATAAAAATCCTTTAAATATCTTCAAGCGCCTGTACTATCAAACTGTACTGATTATTCAACCGGTAGATTTCCTGGAAGACGGCAGGCAAAATATGTGTGATGGCTGCCCCGATATTACCGTCTGGAATGGTAAGCTTGTTTGGTCTTGCAGGATGGAAGAACAATTGAACTTTGGACATAATCTTAAAACATACCCAAAGGATTTTATGAACTAGGTTTTAACATTTTTATACAAATTATTAACTAAAAAATAAATTATCCTTATTCTAAGGAAACTTGATATTATTGTGAACCAGGAAATATGAAAAATGTATCATTCTGAAAATCGAGGATTCTGCTTCCTGTGAAATTTTAATAAATTACAATGTTTCTTTAGAAAAGAATTGGCACTTAATTTGGGTAGTTAATACTTGTTATGCAAAACTTTTAGAATTTCTGATCTTTAAGGGCAATCTAAAGGAATTCTAAACAAATAATCATTATCAGGATCAAATTAAACAGTTGCATAACTTTCTGATTTTGATTAGTTTAAATCATCGAGGGTTTTATGATTATTGGAATAGTTATCTTTGCAATTATTGCGGTTATTACTTTTTGGCTGATTAGTATCGCCGAATATTGAGAGCGTTAATAATTATCGCTTGAATATTTATGATACTTTTAAAGGAGAGTTCCATTAATTATTGATTTTACATTATCCATCCATAAGTTGAAAAATCTATCACTTATCTTTGTACAAAACTGCTTTCTCCTTATTTCTACTACTGAACTTTTTTATTTATGAATATTTAAATGATCTTTTCTGAAGAAATATACCGTTTTATGTTTGCTGCATTACAGGAAGCAGAAAAAGCTTTGGAAGATAATGAAGTACCGGTTGGTGCAGTTGTGGTTAAAGAAAATAAAATAATTGGCAGAGGTTATAACCAGGTTGAAAAACTTAGAGATGCCACTGCTCATGCAGAGATGATAGCTCTTACAGCCGCCGCAAACTATCTTGGGGAGTGGAGACTTGATAAATGCTCGCTTCTTGTTACACTAGAACCTTGTATTATGTGTGCCGGTGCATTGCTGGCAGCAAGAATAAAAACTCTTTACTTTGCAGCGCATGATAGTAGGTTTGGGGCATGCGGCAGTGTTTACAATCTTGCTGAAGATGGAAAGACAAACCATATAGTAAAAGTATATTCCGGCATTCATGATGAAGAAAGTAAAAGACTGCTAAAACTTTTCTTTACAGATTTAAGAAATCAACAGCCATTCTAAAAAACATCAACTTGATTAGAAATCTTTTTAATAATAAGTTTATCTTATCAAAAAAAAAACGATTTATCATGCGTTTAACATTATTCGGTGCACCCGGTGTAGGAAAAGGCACACAGGCAAAACTTCTTTCCGTTAAATACAAAATCCCACATATATCAACAGGCGATATTCTAAGAAAAGCAGTAAAAGATGGAACTGAGTTAGGCAAAAAAGCCAGGAAAATTATAAACAAGGGCGACCTTGTTTTTGATGATATCATGATAGAAATAATTAAAGAAAGACTTAACGAACCTGATTGCACAAACGGTTTTTTACTCGATGGATACCCTAGAACAGAAGCCCAGGCAACTGCATTCGATCTGTTACTTAAGGAACTCAACATAAATGATCTGAAAGTAATAAATATTACTGCAGATGATGAGGAATTAGTAAACAGGTTGAGCAACAGGCGTGCATGTAAAACGTGCAATGAGATTTTTGTTTTAGATGCAATTAAAGGTTTGGAAAACTGTCCTAAGTGTGGAGCTAAAGATAGCTTTTATCTTAGGGATGATGATAAAGAAGATGTGATAAGAAACAGGTTAGAAGTATTTAAAGCTACTACAAAACCAGTACTGTTACATTATCAAAAGAGTGAGAATGTAATAAGTGTTAACGGCATTGAAAATATAGATGCTGTAAACGAAGCAATAATTAATTTGTTAGAAAAGAGTTAAAGCTCTATCCGGTTTTTTCTTTTAGTCTTACTTTAAGAGCGCGTCCGTCTTCTAACTTAATGATCTTCACTTTAGCTTTTTTGATTAGACCGTAATTATGCGTTGCAACTAAAACTGCAGTCCCCTTTTTGTTAATTCCTTTTAGAATTTCCAATATTTCATGTGATGTATCGGGATCTAAATTACCAGTCGGCTCATCAGCTAAAATCAGCGAAGGTTCGTTAAGAATTGCTCTTGCAATTGCAACACGCTGCTGCTCGCCGCCGGATAAATGCTCCGGTTTATTTAATCTTTTATGCGATAGTCCAACATCAGCAAGCGCATCATTAACCTTTCTCTTAATTTCTCTAGCAGGTGTTTTTGTTACATCTAAAACATAAGCAAGATTCTGAAATACATTTCTATCCTGCAGGAGTTTGAAATCCTGAAATATGATTCCAAGTTTTCTTCTTAAAAGTGGAATTTGCCGCGGCTTAATTGATTCTGAATCATAATCTCCTACTTTAACCACACCGGAATCCGGGAATAAATTCATATAGATTAATTGCAGTAATGTACTTTTTCCCACCCCGCTCTTTCCAATTAGAAAGGTAAATTCACCGGGATTTAAATCAAAGTTTAAATCTAAAAATACAGGTTGATTTGGAAAACTGAACTCCACATTCTGAAATGATAACATTTAATATTTAGCTTTTTTTAATATAAACTGAATTCTATCCGAGCCGGCATTACCTATGTTAAAAGTGAATGTCTCAAAGCAG
Source organism: Ignavibacteriaceae bacterium (assembly GCA_036480595.1). GTDB lineage: Bacteria > Bacteroidota > Ignavibacteria > Ignavibacteriales > Ignavibacteriaceae > JAZGGS01. The sequence continues at coordinate 1,947 of JAZGGS010000253.1, read as the reverse complement.
TCAACTACGTACAGACCTGCTTTAAATATCAAATCGAAATAGGTTTCAAAATCATAAATCTTTTGTTCATGCACTTCCATAACAACATTATTATCGGCACCTGTAATATAAAATATATTTTTATGAACCTTCCTGCTTTTATAGAATTTACTCACTCTTTTAAATGAGTAGCCAACAGTTGAACCTTCAACTGCGTGATCCTGTAAAAATTCCATGCTGTTTTTTTCAAGACTCACATCAAATGTAAATATTCCATCACCCTTTAATAAATAATCTACCTGTTTGAACAAAGCTAATATTTTTTTTTTGCTCATAAGATAATTTACACTATCGAAAGTAGAAAAAATTAAATCGAACTTCATATTAAACGGAAGTGAAATCATATCACAGCAAACCTTCTTCACAGCATTTTTAGTGTCTGATTTTAACATTGGTAGAGAAATATCAGTAGCAATAATTTCGGGAAACTTTTTACTGAGTAGATTTGCAATCTTACAGTTGCCTGCTCCAAGTTCTAAAACTTTAGAATCTTTTCTAACAAATTCTGAAGAAATTTTTTGGATATACTTTGCCCACTCCAGGTAATTTACATCCTTCATCAACTCTTTGTAAACAAGAGATACAGTTTCGTATGCTTTACCTTTTGCTTTACGCACCTAAACGTCTTCTGTTATTTACAATTATTTCAGCATACCTAACAGCTTGCAGCATACTCTTTTCGTCAGCAATGTTTTTACCCGCTATATCGTACGCCACTCCATGATCCGGCGAAGTACGAACAATAGGCAAACCGGCAGTGTAGTTAACACCAAAACCTGAGTTTAAATATTTAAAGGGAATTAAAACCTGGTCGTGGTACATTCCAAGAACAAAATTATAATTTGTAAAAAGTTTTTTAGCAAAAAAAGCATCGGCTGGAAAAGGACCATCAATTATAATCTTCCTGGAATATTTCTTAATTACCGGCTTAACAATCTTTTCTTCTTCAGTTCCAATCAATCCATTTTCGCCAGCATGAGGATTTAAACCCAGCAGAGCAATTCGTGGAGACTTCACAGCCAAATCCCTATTTAATGTATTTATTAAAACATTAAATGTAGCTTCTAATTCTTTTTCATTTAAGAACTTATAAACATTTTTTAATGGAATATGTATTGTTTGCAAAGCAACGTTTAATTGATTGGAAAGAAACGTCATAACATACTCTTTACTGCCAGACCATTTTACAAACATTTCCGTTTGACCCGGAAATTTTATTCCCGCCATATTTAATGCAGTTTTAGAAACCGGAGCTGTTATTACAGCATCCGCAATATTAGATTTTAGAAATGAGAAAGATGTTTGTAAAGCTTTGTATGATGCTAATCCTGAAGACTTTGTAGGATAACCGGTCTTCACCCTGCAATCAGGTAAATTGATTATTGAAACTTTTGATGATGATTCGTCAGCTTCGTTGGTAGAGATAATTTTAAAATCGAATCCAGGTTTAACCTGTTTAATAGTTTTTTGAAAAATGTTTTTCGGGCAAATAAAGTAATATTTAGATTTATTTCTGCGGCGGATTAACCGGTTAAGAGACTTAACTACAATTTCAGGTCCTATACCATTTATATCACCACAAGTAATAACAAACCTGTTCATCATCCCTCTATCAAAGTAAATCTTCCTGTACCTTTTTTATCTACAAATACAAATTTCATATCCTGCTTTAAGTAAGTCCATGTTTCAACTACGTTACCCTGTTCATTAGAAGTCCGCTCAATTTTATCCGGATTTCCAAAACGGATATATACCCGACCTCTATCTGTAGCAATTCCATTTTGTTTTCCGAGTGATATAAACTCTTTTGCTGCGTAATCAATTCTTGAATAGTATTCCTGCATTATCGGGTTGAAAACAGTTTCAGGCGATGGATCGTATTGTGCCCAATACTCAGTTAAGACTTTA
>JAZGGS010000252.1:0-4446 GCA_036480595.1 Ignavibacteriaceae bacterium | reverse complement strand
GTTGGTAATTACAATGTTGATATTTCACTCATCGGGTATAAAACTTACAAGTTTACCGGGGTGGAGATAGAAGCAAATAAAACCAGGCAGCTTGATATTAAACTGGAAGAGACTGTTCTTACACTTGGACAGGATGTAGTTGTAATAGGGGATAAACCTCTGCTTGATCCTGAAGAAACACAAAGTAAAAAAACAATTTCGAAAGATGAAATAGATGCACTGATAGTTGAGAATGTTCAAAACATTGTTACACAGCAGGCAGGTGTTGTAACAGATAACTCTAACGAAATTCATATACGTGGTGGACGTACTTATGAAAATGCATTCTTACTTGATGGCGTTTCGGTGCAGGATCCAATTGCTGGCACAGGATTCGGGCTCCAGTTAAGTGCTTCATCTATTGAAGAAGTTGAAGTTATAACCGGCGGTTTTAATGCTGAGTACGGTCAGGCAACTTCGGGTATTGTAAATGTAAAAACAAGGGAAGGGAGCGATGAATATTCCGGCTCGCTTACTTATAAAACAGATCACATAGGGAACAGCAGTTCTTACCATGTTTTTAATGTAGATGTTATTGAAGCAAACCTGAGCGGACCTGAACCTATTACAAGTTTTCTGCTTCCTGCAATCGGATTGCAAATACCCGGTAAACTCTCATTCTTCGGAAGTTTATATTCAGGATTTTCAGACGGTATTACACAGGGATATTATAAACCAACTGCCAACCAGCTCTACTCTTCAACTTTTAATGGTACCAGGTATGCCCCACGGGCAGAAAATAACTGGTTCTGGCTCGCTAAATTGGCTTATCACTATTCGCCTACACTTAAGTTCGTTTATTCGCTTAACCAGTCTATAAGTATAAACCAAAATTCACAGTCTCTGCAATCGAACCTGGAATATGTTCAACCTTCTCCAGGTTATCAATATTCTTTTCAGAATATACTTGATAACGCAAATACATTTACGCATAATAATATTTTTCATAACTTCAGCACAACCCATACACTCAGTGCGGCAACGTATTACGAGTTCAAACTAAATTACTTCCACACAAATCTTAGGGGTGATGCAAACGGTTTATCACAAAATTTATACAATGAACCGCTTGATTTTGTAAACTTCCCAATACAATACTATAACGAAGAAAGGGACACTGTTGGTGTAATCCCCGGCGATGGGTTCTGGGATGTTGGAAATCCGTTTACCTGGCACGATCATTTCCTTGAAGAATATTCAATTCGTGGAGATGTAACAAGCTTCTTCGATGAAATGAATAAGTTCAAAGCGGGATTTAACTTCCAGTTCCAGGAAATGCAGGTTGTAGATATTTACAAACCGTGGGTAGGCGAGCTAGGCCTGAACAACGATATTTATAAAGTCTATCCTGCTTTAGGTTCTTTCTACGCACAGGATAACATTAATTTTGGCGGGATGATATTAAACTTTGGTTTGCGTCTCGATTATTGGTTCCCGGGTAAATATGTTGACGATGCAGTAAAGGATACAAATGTTGTTACAATTCCTGATGATGTGCGTGATAGATATTATGAAGATACTTTTGGATGGTTTAACGACAGAAGATTTAAAGCGCGCTTTAGTCCACGGCTTGGCATCTCGCACCCTGTTTCTGATTTTCAAACACTCTTCTTTTCTTACGGGCATTTTAGCAAGTGGCCTAAACCACAATTTGTTTATGCAAAGTTAAATCCCTTAAATGCGCAGTCCTCATTCCAGCGGTTTGGCAATCCAAATTTAAATCCGGAAACTACTGTTGCTTACGAGCTAGGATTAAAAACACAGTTCACACCGGATGACGTTTTAACCGTAACCGCATACTACAAAGATATTTTCGATTATGTGAGCACACGTACTGCGAGAATTACTTCTGCAAGGTATGCTACTCAAAGATTCATCACTTATGTAAATACAGATTATGCACGTTCCCGTGGAATAGAAATAGAGTTTAAAAAGAGAATTGGCAAATGGTTTAACGGGTTTGCTACTTTTTCTTATGCTATTGTTACAGGCAAAAGCTCATCTGCAGACGAAGGTGTGCTTATTCTTAGAGGTGACCTTGATGAATCTATTAAGGAAGAATTTTTATCGTGGGACAGACCAATAACAGCTACCGTTTCTGCAAACTTTTATGCTGAACCAGGAAGTTTTGGAATAGGTGAGGGACTTCTTGATGACTGGGCACTTTATTTCAGGTTGTTCTATCAATCCGGTAAAAGATACACACCGGCGGTATTTACTGGTTTTGTTGATGAAAGCGGAAGAAAGGATTACGAAACTGTAAGAGATGAACGATATGGTGAATTGGCTGATAGCTGGTTTTACCTGGATCTTAACTTCGAAAAATATTTTAACATTGGCGCAACAAGATGGTCTCTGTTTCTTGAGGTGAGTAATATACTTGACACAGAAAACTCTGCAATAATTAACCCGGTAACCGGCATGGCTTACGAGAATGGAGACGATGTTCCAAATTCCTGGAACGATCCGCGCTATCCGGATGTTCAGGCGCCTATCAGTGCATTTCCGATTAACCCGGCACGTTACTTAACAAAACGAAATATAAGATTTGGTATAACATTTAATTTTTAATGATTAAGCATTTACTAATAATATTGTTTGTAGTTTATTCTGCCTCTTATGTAAAAGCACAGCTTTTCCCTACTCTTGGAGGTCAGCGTGCAGGAATATCAACAGCTCAGTTCTTGAAAATAGGTGTTGGTGGAAGAGCTTCTGCGCTTGCGGATGCGTTCGTAGCAATATCCGATGACGCTTCCGCACTTTATTGGAACCCTGCAGGATTGGTACAATTCGATAATAACCAGGTCTTCTTTTCCCATAATAATTGGGTGGTTGATATCAATCACGATTTTCTTGGTGCGGTTTATCATCTCGATGGAGTAAACACGATTGGTATTTCTTTAACTTCTCTTTCGATGGATGATATGCCGGTAACAACAGAGTATGCACAGTTTGGTACGGGTGAATATTTTGGTTTTAGCGACATAGCTCTTGGTTTTTCTTATGCAAGAAAGATGACCGAACAATTCAGCTTTGGCGGTACTGTAAAATATATTGAAGAGACACTTGATAAATTAAAAATGCGTGGTGTAATGATAGACATTGGAACTTATTATAGAACAGGTCTCGGTTCTACGCGCTTTGCAGTTACAGTCTCTAACTTTGGTGCAGAGTTAGCCCCCGATGGAGAAGTTGTTCTTGTAGGCAGCAGGGAAAAATCGGATTGGCAGTCTTTTGCGCCGCCAACTATTTTCCGCATCGGCTTTGCTTTTGAACCGTATGAAGATGACCAGCACAGGTTTACTACTGCAATACAATTAAATCATCCGAATGATAATAGCGAAAATGTGGTGCTGGGTCTGGAATATCAATGGAATAAAATGCTGTTTCTACGCGGCGGATACAAATTTAATATTGATGAGCAAGACTTTACATTTGGAGCTGGTTTTACTGCACCTATTTCGATAGCAGAGTTTACACTCGATTATTCATTTTCTAACTTTTCAAGATTGGGTTCTGCACATAGATTTTCTATAATATTAGGCATATTATGAAATTTAAAAGAATCGGACAAATACTTATATTATTTACAGTTAACATTTTTATCTATAGCTGTATTGAGAAGTTTGATCTGAATGAGATTGAGCTTAATGATGATAACTTAAATATTGGTGGAGACACAGTTTTTGTTGTACTTAATCCTGTCTGGGATGGTTTTAACAAACCCCAGGATGTGATGGTTGGAAGAGAACCTTTTATTTATGTAGCCGATACTGAGAACGACCGTATCGTGCTCCTTAACCTTGATGGACAGATTCTCAGTCAGCGTTCAATAAAAAAACCTGTTGCATTAGCGCAGGATTATAGGTTGAATTTAATTGTCTGTGCCCGGTTCGATACTTTAAATCAATCATTTAGTGCAGTTTATAAACTTGATCTTGTTTCAGCTAATCACAATTTAGAACAAGCTCCTATAAAACGAATTTTACCGCAACTTGCTGATTTAACAATGCCGCAAAGAGAATACACAGGTGTAGCTACTTTCTATGACAATCGTTATTACATATCCAGAAAAGGTCCAAATAATTCTAACCTCATCGATCCGGATAATTCAATTTTAATTTTTGATCAAAAGCGTTTACCTGACGGATCAACCACTGACACTTTACTTGGCAGGGTTCCGCTTTTAGATCCAACCGGAACAGGTATTATGGCTGCAAACCAGATAAGTTCATTAACTTCATTTAATTCCAGGAACTACGATGTGGTATTAACCCTTACTGGTGAAAACAGTTTCAAAGCTCAATGGCTGGATTTTATTATCTCTACAGAATTTACAGGTTATATGATTGCTTTGCCTCCGCTTGAAAGCGATTTAATGATGCCTGGTTTCTTCGATACACCGGA
>JAZGGS010000251.1:0-5531 GCA_036480595.1 Ignavibacteriaceae bacterium | reverse complement strand
AGCGGTTATCTTTCCGCGTGTTTACAACCGTGTTGCAGAGCTTACTCTTTCTATGGGTCCCTACCTTGTTACAGGAAAAATAGACGCAAACGATTCTACCAATCTTATAACCGAAGACCTCCAGGTTTTTTCTTCAACTGCGGTGCTGGCGGGTTTGCAGAAAGACAGCGTTGAACACAATTATTACGGAGATGAAGAAAGGGTGACTGAAGAGGATTTTGCACTTGCAAAGTCTTTAGATCAAAAAAAATTAAAAGTTGCTTATGCGGGGTGAAGATAGTGTGAATAGAGGGAATGTGAGATGATGAGACTGTGGGAGTTTAGGAGGATGAGATCGTGGGAGTTTGAGACATTGGGAAAGGGCGAATGGTGTGAAAATTTAAGTATATACACTTAATTTTTTTATTACTCTTATTATTCTGGAATCATTATATTTAGTTGTGTGGATCAGCAATATTCCTTCCACATCACAAAATAAAACCTGTTCTCATCTATCTTAAGGATAATATGAAAAAAACTATAATTTTTGTAACCGGTTGTTTATTAATCTCAATCATCGCTTCATGCAGTTCATCAACCCGGTTAACAAACGTTTGGAAGGATGAATCTTTTAAGAATTCCGGTTTAGAGAAATTTCTTGTACTAGGATTGGCAAAAGAAAACTGGAAGAAAAAAGTATTTGAAAATGAATATGTATCCCTGTTAAAAAAACATAATGTTGATGCAATTGCTGCCTGGGAACTTTTACCCGAGAATGAAGAACTAACAAAAGAAACCTTTGAAAAATATTTTAAAGATGAAAACATCGATGTAGTGCTGGTTACCGGTGAAACAGGTATGAGCACGGAAGAATCTGTTTGGGGAGGAGGAGCATCGCATGTTATGGTTGGGTTTTACGGATTTTATATTTCCACTTCTCCAATTTACAGGGTGCCCGGTTATCTGGTTGAAGAAAAAATTATTCATATGAAAATTAGATTGTTCGAAACCGGCGAAGGTAAATTAATTTGGAGTGCATCTTCTAAATCGTATGAGCCAAAAAGTACTTCGGAAATAATTAAATCAGTAAGTTGGAATGTAGTTGATGAACTTTACCTGGATGGATTTATTAATTGATGATTTTTTTTATATATTTTCTGAAGAACTTTGTAAATTAGTATTGTGTTAAATCGGATTAAGTTGATAATTATTTTTTAGTCTCATCATTATTTAAATTAATTTGAGTGAAATAATGAAGTTCAAAAGAATATTTGTAATAATTATTTTATTACTAGTTTTAGCTTCCTGCAGTACAGATGAACAATCAAAACTATTCGTTCCTAAGATCCCCGTTTATAAAATAACTGCTGAAGATGTTCCTATATACCAGGAATTTGTGGGACAGGTTTATGGCTTAAAGGATATTTCCATCCGTGCAAGAGTAGAGGGCTTCTTAGAAGGTATCTATTTTGATGAAGGTCGTGCCGTTAAAAAAGGTCAATTGCTTTATACAATTGAAAGCCAACCATTTGAAGCTGAAGTTGCTGCAAAAATGAGTTTATTAGCGGAAGCAAAAACTTTGCTTGTAAATGCCGAGAGTGAATTAAACAGAATAAGACCTCTTGCCGAAATCAATGCAGTAAGCCAGAGCGATCTTGATGCAGCCGTTGCACGGTTCGAAGCATCCCAGGCATCTGTTGAAGCAGCCGAAGCAAATCTGCGGGCAGCGCAAATTCAATTAAGTTATACAAAAATTAAAGCTCCCATTTCAGGAATCATTGGTAAAACTAAAGCCAAAGTAGGTGATTTTGTGGGGCGCGAACCTAATCCGGTTATTTTAAATGTAGTTTCTCGTATAGATGTTATTCTGGTGGAATTCTTTTTAACTGAAAGTCAATACCTTCGATTTGTTCGGGAATTGAATAAAAATAAAGAACTGAAAGAAGTTGAAAGGGAAGAACCATACTTAGAATTAATTTTATCTGATGGATCAGTACACAATCATAAAGGTAAAGTTGAATTTGTTGACAGGGATGTCGATCCGACTACCGGAGCAATATTGGTTCAGGCATCTTTTCCTAATCCCGAAAGTATAATACGTCCGGGTCAGTTTGCCAGGATAAATGCTTTAATACGCACCATAAAAAATGGAATTTTAATTCCGCAAAGATCGATGATGGAAATGCAGGGAATATACAATGTTTATATTATTAACAATGAAAACAAAGTGGAACTTAGAAGAATAATAGTTGGTCCTACCATAGATTCCTTCTGGCTTGTTGAAGAAGGATTAAAAAACGGAGAGAAAGTTGTATACGAAGGTTTACAGAAAGTAAAACCCGGTATGACGGTAAATCCGGTTTTAACAAAAGTTGAACGAAACAATAAAGAAACCGGTAATTAAATATGGGTAATTTTTTTGTTAACCGACCGATAGTTGCAATGGTGATAGCCATTGTTATAATCATTGTTGGTTTAATATCTATGCTGGGACTTCCTACCGAGCAATACCCGGATATAACTCCGCCAATTGTACAGGTCAGAGCTAACTTTACAGGAGCGAATGCTTTAAATGTTGAGCAATCGGTTGCTACTGCATTAGAGCAGCAGATAAACGGTGTCGATAACATGATTTATATGAAATCTACAAACTCAAATGATGGTACTTTGGGTTTGGATGTTTCATTTGAAGTGGGAACGGATCCGGATATGAACACTGTGTTCGTTCAAAACAGAGTTTCGGCTGCTACTGCAAAACTACCTGAGGAAGTAAAAAGATTTGGTGTTACAACCGAAAAGTCTCTCCCTAACATTATCATGCTTGTAACTTTAACTTCAGATGGCAGATTCGATCAGAATTTTCTTGGCAACTACGCGTTAATTAATATAAAAGATATCTTAGCTCGTATTAAAGGTATTGGTCGTGTAAATGTAATTGGTGCGAGTGATTACTCGATGCGAATTTGGATTAAACCGGACCGCCTTGCCCAACTGGGAATAACCATTCCCGAAATAATGAATGCAATCAGGGAACAAAATGTGATTGTACCTGGCGGCAAATTCGGTGCTGAACCGGCACCTCCGGGAACGGAACTTACTTATACTGTACGCCTTCCCGATCGACTTCAAACTGAAGAAGAGTTTGGAGAAATAGTTGTAAGAACTACTGAAGGTGGTTCGCAGGTAAAGATCAAGCATATCGCAAGGGTTGAACTTGGAGTAGAAACGTATAACGCCTTCACACGCCTTAATAGTAAGCAATGCTCAATAATCGGGCTATACCAGGCACCCGGTTCAAATGCAGTTGAACTTGCAGAAAAGGTGAGGGCTGCAATGGAAGATCTTTCAAATTCATTCCCGGAAGGTATGAGGTACGATGTTTCACTTGATGCCACTGCACCAATAACTGCAGGTATTGCTGAAATTATTGAAACTTTGATAATTGCATTGCTGCTTGTAATACTTGTTGTATTCATTTTTATCCAGGACTGGCGGGCAACTCTTATTCCCACTTTAGCCATCCCCGTATCGCTTATTGGTGCATTCATTGTTTTTCCAATGCTTGGATTTACTATTAATGTTTTGTCTCTTCTCGGGTTGGTTCTTGCAATAGGAATTGTGGTTGATGATGCAATAGTTGTTGTCGATGCTGTACAGGTTCATATTGAAAACGGCATGAACCCGAAGGAAGCTACTGTTAAAGCTATGTCGGAAGTTACTGCCCCGGTTATAGCTACAACTCTTGTGCTTATTGCAGTGTTTGTACCTGTTGCATCTATGGGCGGAATAACGGGAAGTTTGTATCAACAGTTTGCAATTACTATAGCAGTGTCTGTTGTTTTTTCTTCTATTAATGCATTAACGTTAAGTCCTGCTCTTGCTTCTTTGCTGTTAAGAAAATCAACACCATACAAAGGATTACTTGGAAAGTTTTTCGGATGGTTCAATAAGATATTCGATAAATCAACTGAATCCTATATGAGTTTTACAAATGTAATTACCCGTAAAATAAAAAGAGGAGTTGTTTTTATTGTTGTTGTCCTTCTTGGGACAGGAGTGGTTGGTAAATTACTTCCGGGAGGATTTATGCCATCGGAAGATATGGGTTATCTTTTTGTTAATATGCAATTGCCTGCCGCTGCTTCACTTCAACGCTCTGATGTTGTGATGAAAAAAATTGAAAAAATAATTGAAAGGCACAGTGATATTGTTGAATTTGTTACTGTTGCTACGGGGTTCAGCTTAATCTCGGGCAGTATGTCTTCAAATGCCGGCTTTGCTTTTGTTTCTCTTAAAGATTGGGGTGAACGTGGTGTTACCGCCGAAGAATTTGTTAACCAGTTAAACATGGAATTCTATGTTGCTATAAATGAAGCCCAGGTTTTTGCTTTTGGTCCTCCGGCAATTCCGGGGCTCGGTAACGGTTCCGGCTTTTCAATTATGATCCAGGATAAAGGAGGAAACACTACACAATATCTTGCTGAGAACACAAGTAAATTTATTCAAGCAGCATTAAAACGCCCTGAGATCGGAACAATTTTTACAACTTTTCAGGCAAATGTTCCACAAAAGTTTTTGGATATTAACCGCGATAAAGTTTTAAAAGCCGGAATTAGCTTAAACAATATGTACAGTACCATCGGTGCATTTCTCGGTGGTGCTTATGTAAACGATTTTAACAGGTTCGGTCGTTTGTACAAAGCATATATACAGGCAGAGCCTGAATACCGCTTGAATCAAAAACAACTGGGGCTCTTTTTCATTAAAAATAAAAATGGGATTAGCGTTCCCCTCTCAGCATTTATTAATGTGGAAGATATAGTTGGACCGGAATTTACAAATCGTTTTAATCTATACAGATCAGTTGAACTAACCGGCTCACCGGCTGAAGGTTACACATCGGATGAAGCATTAACTGCACTTGAGGAAGTTGCCGCTGAAGTTCTTCCTGAAAATATGGGCTACGCCTGGAGCAATATGTCTTACCAGGAAAAAGAAGCAGGCGGTTCGGGTTCAATAGTTTTTGTTTTTGCATTAATATTTGTATTTCTTGTTCTCGCAGCACAATATGAAAGCTGGTCGCTTCCGTTAAGCATTTTATTAGGAACACCGTTTGCAATTTTCGGTGGAATGGCAATCCTGTTGGCAGCACGTCTTTTCAGCCCAAGCTATGAGAATAATGTTTTTGCGCAGATATCTTTAGTGATGCTAATTGCAATGGCTGCAAAAAATGCAATACTTATTGTTGAGTTTGCTAAAATGGAATTCGATAAAGGGCTTTCATTATTTGATGCAGCAATCAAATCTGCCAAACTCAGGTTCAGACCAATTTTGATGACCGCATTTTCTTTTATACTCGGGGTATTACCGCTTGTAATAGCATCCGGGGCAGGAGCAGAAGCAAGAAAGGTAATGGGGATGGCTCTTCTTGGAGGAATGTCTTTAGCTACATTACTCGGTGTGTTCTTTTATCCGATGCTTTTTGTAGGTATAGGAAAACTTTTTAAATACGAACAAAAACGTGATGCTTTAATATCATCGGCAACTGAAGA
>JAZGGS010000250.1:0-7289 GCA_036480595.1 Ignavibacteriaceae bacterium | reverse complement strand
TGTTGCTTTAAGATTACTTAAGGAACAGGGACATGATCTTACAGCTTTTTATTTAAAGATCTGGCTGCAGGATGAATTTTCATTTTTAGGTGAATGTCCCTGGGAAGAAGATCTTAAATTTGCATACGCTGTTTGCGAACAAACTGAAGTTCCTCTCGAAGTTCTTCCTTTGCAGACAGAATACTGGGAGAACGTGGTTTCTTATACTATTGAAGAAATTAAGGAAGGTAGAACTCCCAATCCCGATATTTTTTGTAACAGCTTAATTAAATTCGGGCAGTTTTACGATAAGATCGATCCTTCATACGAAAAAGTTGCAAGCGGGCATTATGCAAATATCGAAGAAGCAGATGGAAAATATATTCTTAAAACTTCTCCCGATCCTGTAAAAGACCAGACTTATTTTCTTTCTTACCTTACTCAAAAGCAATTATCAAGGGTGCTCCTCCCGGTTGGCAAATATAATAAAGCAAAAATAAGAAACCTGGCAGAAAAATTTGAACTCCCCACACGCAGCCGTAAAGACAGCCAGGGAATTTGTTTCCTCGGACAGATAAAATTTAAAGAGTTTGTTAAACACCACCTTGGCGAAATTGAGGGTGAGATAATTGATGTTGATTCCAATAAAGTGACGGGTAAACATCCCGGTTATTATTATTACACAATTGGGCAGCGCTCCGGTTTAAAGCTGGGCGGCGGACCCTGGTTTGTTGTAGGTAAAGATGTGAAGAAAAATATTGTTTATATATCGAAGGAAAATAAAGCTGTGAGAGAGCGGGATGAATTTAAAGTAGGAAAATTTAATTGGATTTCAGGCAGTTCGCCTCATAAAAAAGAGCTCAGGGTTAAAATAAGGCATGGGGTACACATGTATGATTGCATGGTTGAATGGGTGCATGATTCTGTGGCAAAAGTTAAGCTGGATAAGCCGGATAAAGGAATTGCGCCCGGGCAGTTTGCTGTTTTTTATGATGATAATGTTTGTCTTGGAGGGGGAGTGATTTTGCAGGAATAAAAAGATGTGCGGCTTAATTAAGAGAATGGTCAGAGTGAATATAACTTTTCTCTTCAGAAATTTTCAGAAGCTTCTGGCAGCTTCCGCAAAGAAACGCATACCTTATACCAATTACCGAATCCATTTTACATATCCACACATTGCTTATTTCTTTTGTGCAATGCGGACATTTTATTTTTACTTCCTCTTTCTCAAGCAGCTTTGTCATCATTTATACTCTCCGCGCATACTAATAAGACTCCCTTAACGGTAAAAATGTTACTTTCTTCAAAATAACTTTTTAGATGATTCAGCAGACAGTTAAAACCCTGTTTTGGGTTATATCTTTAAATGAAAGATAATATTCAAACACCGATAAAGCAATGAGGAATTTTATTACTTTCATAATTTTTAGTCCGATAAACGACAAAATACTTCATCATTTTTCTTATATTTAAAATAATACAAAAGCTTAATTAAACAATGGAAAATCCTGCCCTTATTTTTATACCGGATATAAGCGGTTTTACAGAATTTATTACACAAACCGAAATAAAACACAGCAACCATATAATTTCGGAACTGGTTGAAACAATTCTTGCAGCAAACCGATTGAACTTAACAGTTTCAGAAATTGAAGGAGATGCTGTGCTCTTTTACAGGAAAGGGGAGCCGCCACCGCTGCAGGAACTTATTGAGCAGATAAAAAATATGTTCCTCGATTTTCACATGTATTTAAAAGTTATCCAGCGGGATAATGTTTGCCAGTGCGGGGCATGTAGGTCTGCAATAAATCTCTCACTTAAATTTATTGTTCACTATGGGCAGTTGAGCGAAACTGTCATCCAGAATTTTACAAAAATAATAGGCAGCGATGTTATCCTTGCTCACCGCTTGTTGAAAAACAATATTGGAGAAACAGAATACATGCTTCTTACAGATAAATATTTTCGGACACAAGAAGTAAACGAACAACAGTTGGAACCATGGATTGAATTTAAGGAACACACAGAGGAGTATAAGAATTTTGAAAAAACAGAAATTAAGTATGCTTTACTTTCCGAAATAAGGAAAGTAATGCCTGCACTGCCAAAAGTAAAAAAAACGGGTTCTGCTAATTCACAACCGGATGCATTGATTTTTATAAACGCACCTATTCTACTTATTCACGAGGTGTTGACTGACAGCGAAGCGAAACTTAAATATATTCCCGGCTTGAAAGCCATTAAAGACAGCAGCCCGATCAACCGGGTTAAAGGGCATCACACATGTGTTTTTGATGACCTGGAAATTCATTTTGTAACTCAATCAAATGAAAAGAAGGAGCAGGAGATAAATTATGTTGAGGAAGGAGAAGCGAGCATAGGATTTGCTTTTATTTCTGATTACCGTCTACTTGAAAAAAACGGAGGCACAGAACTTTCAGTAAAAATCTTTCCTAAAAAACTTTATAATGAAAGAGTTTCAGGAATTAAAAAGCTGTTGAAAAATCTGAAAACCAGGATGATACTTTTAAAAATGAAAAAAACATTTAAAAAGAATTTGCTCCTCTTTAAAAATTATTGTGAAAAACTAGCTGATGAAAAAGAAGGCAGTACCGTCACACAATAATCTAACGGGGGATTAACAGTCAATTTTAAATCCTTAAAAAAAACAACTACTATTGCCCAGCTAAAAACTCATCAATGTAAAACTTCTTTTCATTTAATACTTTCCGGTTCTTTTCCAGGAAACCAACTACAGTTTCGATTGAAATAATATTTGCAATTCCATACCTGATAGATGAATATCTTTTAACAAATTCTTCGCCCATGTATGGAACTATAGGGTTGTAAGCTTCGTTGTTCTTCAATTTTTTTGGAGTAAGAATGTTGGTTTCCTCTTCCGGCACCCACTGAACGATTCCAACCAGTTCAAAGTTTGGCACACCATCTTTTATTGCCAGAACAAGCGCTCCGCTGGAACCGCGGTTTACAACCGCATCTAAAACAAAGGAAGCGCTTTCATCCTTATTGGGTGTGCTAACAATTGCCCTGGTAATCATCAGGTAACTTAAAGGGTATCCGAAAACATAAACAAAAGTACCCCACTCAAGTTCCTTTGCTTTGCCGAGTGGGTAATTGAAAACTGGAAATACAACATTACTGAATGCACCATAGTTTCTTCCAATAATTGCAAGGTCAAGATCTGTATCCATTGCTAAAATTTCCACCCGGCTGTTTCCCGGGAATCCTGCCACGTAAACTGATTGTGATTCTTTGATTAATATCGCATCAACAAAATCTGTTTTGTTCCCATCAGCATCAGCAATAAAGGAAACAATAGTATCAGGATAATTAATGGTATGGGCACAGGTAAGCAGTGCAACCCTGCCAATGCCGTAGTAAATTATCGTTCCTGTGCCGGAACTGGTTTGATCTGCGTAACCTTCAGTCAATGCAAGCTCAGAAATATTTTCAGATCCTATTTCATCAAGTTTAATATTATGTAATTGACTAAAAGTATATGTTTTGTAAAATGCTGTGCTGTTTATTCTTTTAGTGGTTATGCTTATTTCCTCCAGCTGATCCGAGCAGCCCTTGTATGGAAACTCGCTGTCATATTTTCCGTCTTGCAGGGTAGGATATATTTTATCGTAGGTAACTGAAGAACAGGAAACCATAAACAGAACAAGGAAAGAAAGGATAACGAACCGGTAATATTTAAGGTTAGAATATTTCATTTACTTGTTCCTTTTTACTTAATGATTTCAAATTTCAATAAGTTTATTTTGCAAGGCATATTGTGTTAGCTCAACATTCGATTTCAAATACATTTTTTCAAGTATCCTGTTCCGGTAAGAATAAACAGTATTGATACTTATTGAAAGATCAAGTGCAATTTCTTCAGCAGATTTTCCGGAAGCTATAAGACACATTATCTGGTATTCCCTGTTAGAAAGTTTATCGTGCATTCTCTCTTTCCTGTCCGAATCATATTCATCAGCCAGTTTTTCTGCAAGCGATTGGTTGATATATTTTCCGCCGCTTACAATTTTCCTTATTGCAGAAACAAGCTCGGTTGGAGCGCTTACTTTTTTAAGATAACCGGCAGCACCTGCTTTCAGGGCTCTTAAGCCATACTGCTCCTCGCTGAACATGCTGAGAATAAGCGTCGGTACTTCCGGGTAATTTTTCCTAAGGAATTTTAATGCTTCCAGTCCGCTTCTGCCCGGCATACTTATATCCAGGATAATTATAGCAAAATCTTCTTTCTTCAATATATCAAACATTTCATTAGTGTTTCCCGCTTCGCCTGCAACAAGCATATCTTTTTCTTCTGCAACAATCTGCTTTAAACCTTCTCTCACAATCGCGTGGTCATCTGCAATAAGAATTTTTATCATAGTGTTTTTCTAAATAAGAAAAATTTATTATTATTAATTAACAACATCATCCAGCGGAATTATTACGGTAACTGTTGTACCTTTATTTGGCATTCCTTCAATAGAAACCTCTCCACCAAGGATCAAGGCTCTTTCCTTCATACTAATTATGCCAAGCGACTTGGGGTTTTTTACCTGTTCGGTTGAAATTCCCAAACCGTTATCGGTTACTTCTAAAATTAAACTTTTATTAACTGTTTTTATAGTGATTGAAACCCTTTTTGCCGATGCGTGCCTCATTACATTAGTTAAAGCTTCCTGGAAAATGCGAAAGATGGCAGTCGATTTATCTTTATCCAGTTTAATTTCGTAAGAAGGTAAAGATAATGAGTAGTTAAGCCAGGTTATTTTTTTGAATTCCTCTGTCTGCCATTCTATTGCGGGTACAAGTCCTAGTTCATCCAGTATACCTGGTCTTAATTTGGATGTGATTCTTTGAACAATCTCAACAGTATCATCAATAAACTTTAAGACTGTATTTATCTTCTCTTTAAGATCCCCCTGGTCATCTCTTAATTTATTAGAGAGAAGAGAAACATGGATTTTAAGTACAGTTAAAAACTGTCCAAGTTCATCGTGCACTTCCCTTGCTATCATGCTGCGTTCATCTTCTCTTACCGACTGTAAATGTGAAGCAAGATTTCTTAAAACAAGACTTGTACGTTTCAGTTTTTCTTCCGCCTGTTTTCTTTCCGTTATATCCCTGGCAATTGAAAGGACGGTTAACTTGTTTTCGTAATTGAAAAGGTGGGAACTTATTTCAACCCGGATAAGTTTTTTATCCTTTGCCTTGTGTACGATTTCAAAAATAACGTGGTTATCTGTAAGAAGTTTTTCCATCCACCGGTTAAACTCTTCAATGTACTTTGGTTCCACTATTGCAGATGGACTAAGACTAAGGAACTCCTTTTTTGTATAACCCAGCTTTTTACAGGCAATATCATTCACTTCTATAAAATCGCCGTATGTTTTATCTTCTGTAAACTGTGTAACAAAAACCGCATCATTGGCATTATTAAAAAGCATCCTGAATTTTTTTTCATTTTCAACCAGTTCAAGCTCGGCTTTTTTTCTTTCGGTAATATCTTTAATAACGCTTAAAGTAATTTTACCGGAG
Source organism: Ignavibacteriaceae bacterium (assembly GCA_036480595.1). GTDB lineage: Bacteria > Bacteroidota > Ignavibacteria > Ignavibacteriales > Ignavibacteriaceae > JAZGGS01. The sequence goes on along the minus strand of JAZGGS010000250.1, from coordinate 1,754 downwards.
TCGGGAATGTTGAGGAAGGAAATTGAAAATTCGAACCATCTTTTCTTCTTGTTCCAAAGTGTGTTTTCCCTTTCGAAGTGAGTTTTTATAGCATTGATCAATGTATTCTGTTTGTACATTGAAAGCACTCTTTCCTGCTCGGAGGAATGATAAACAGTGGAAAAGGATTTACCAACTAACTCATCTTTGCTAAGTTCAACGGTGCGGCAGTATGCAGCGTTAACCATTATTATTATTCCGTCTTCATCGGTTAATCGCATGCCATCAACAGAAATTTCCCACAGCTTGCTGAAAAGTATTTCCGATTTGTTAAGCTTTTCTTTTATGCTTGTCAGATCGTTCATAATAACAGGATTATATTATTAAGCTTTAGTTTTGAATCCTTTCATCATCCACTTTTTAGCAAACACAAGCCCGAACGTACTGGTCATTGCAATTAAACCATAAATAAACCACATTGTTTCACTGCTCATTTCAGAGGGAGATACGTCGCGCGGTATGTATTGCATAAGAAACCAACCTGAATAAAAACCCGTTATCACTTTTGTTAAAAACCAGGGGAACTGTCCAACTCCCATATATAAACCTGTCATTCCTTTAGGGGCAACTTCTGCAATCCATTGAAGAAAACGCGGTTGCCACATTGCTTCACCTATGGTCATTATTAAAATATAAGTTAAGAACAAATACATATTTGGACCAAGCGTAAGTAAAAAAGTCGGGACAGCCATTATAAATGTTCCGTAAATCATCATCTTATAAATATCTGCACGTGCTGTTAATCCTGCAACAATCGGTGCAAGTATAAAAATAAGAATCGGGTTAATATTAGAGAAGACTTCAAAATATTCACTTACAACTGATCCGGCAAATGCGCGGTCTAAATAATAGGGGAGCGTAAGCCAATTGTGCGCAAATAACGTTTGAACAGGAATAAGAATAAAAATAAAGAATGTAAATCTTTTATCTCTAAATGGATGATATGGTCTGTTCTTTAAAAACTCATAAATACAGGTGATAAAACCTAAAGCAGAAAGAAAAAAGAATAAATCGAATGAAATATTAATACCAAGCAAACTAGAATTTGACTGATAATTGAACGGCACATCAAATGCTAAACCCGATAAAAGAAATAATCCCAACGTTATTAAAGCATAAATAATTAAAGGTAAATTATTGATTTTAAATTTCGGTTTTTCTTCCTCTTCTTCATCATCAACCACACCGTTTTCTTCATTTATTGCTTTTACTTTTTCAACAGCTTCTTTATCTCTCTTTTTTGTAATGATGACAAGAGTGATAACCAAAGCTATAAATGTTATTATAACATAAACCCAAAATACTGCGGATAAACCGTTGGGTGGAAATGAATCTATAAAATTAGGACGGGTAAGAGAAGATACAAACCCTGAGAAGAATGCACCAAGATTCATAAAGCCATAAATTGCAGCGTAGCCCATTGCTGCAGTTTGCTTAGTGGTGTATCTTTTAACACCTGCATAAGCTGCCGGCTGATAAAAACCGTATGCAATTACCAAGATAACAATGCCGGATATTAAAGTAAAAAACATAGGAGACCATAAGCCGTTTGATAACCCTACTGAACCGGAAAGTGCAATTAAAAATCGTGCAAGTACAAAGAGAGCAAAAGATACAATTAAGGAATTACGAACTCCAATTTTATCCGAAACTCCTCCGAGAAGAAGCATTGCAAAAGTAATTCCTCCTGTTAAAAAGCTGTAAACAAGTCCTGC
>JAZGGS010000249.1:0-17207 GCA_036480595.1 Ignavibacteriaceae bacterium | reverse complement strand
CTCTTCTTTATTAAGAGGGATGAACTGGATATTTACGATATTCCGATTGCTTCTATAACAAAGGAATTCCTGGAATATGTAAACCTTATTAAAATACTCGACCTGGAAGTTGCAGGAGATTTTATTTTGATGGCTTCAACTCTTATGCACATTAAAGCAAGAATGCTTCTGCCAAGAGAAATTGATGAAAAGGGTGAAGAAATTGATCCGCGTGCTGAGCTTGTAAAAGCTTTGCTTGAGTATAAAAGATATAAAGAAATGTCCGAGGAACTTTCATTCTTCGAATCGAACCAGCGAATGCTTAAATACCGCGGAAACTTTTCTTCAGATTTGAAAGAAGCTCCTCACGAATATGAAACGCTTCTAAAAAATGTTTCAATTTACGATCTTGCAAAGTCGTTTAAAAATGCTATTGAACGGGTTAAAGAAGTTCCTGTACATGAAATAGAAAAGGATAAAGTCTCCATTGATGAGCAGATGAATTTTATTTTTGGAATGTTAAATGAAAATAAAGAGATTGGATTTTTAATTTTGGTTAAAGATCTTACAGAAAAGATAAAAATTGTTGTAACATTTATTGCGCTGCTCGAACTCGTTAAATCAGGAATGATAGGTATCAAGGTATCTCCAAACATTAACGATTTTGTAATTTATAAAATAAATAATGGATAATATTTATAACTCAATAATTGAAGCTTTAATCTTTTCATCCGATGAACCGTTAAGCGGTAACGATATTATTACAGCCATAAAAGGAATTGACGGTGAAGATGTGGAGATAACTCTAGCCGATATTGAAAACTGTGTCGATTCTCTTAATGAAAATTATCGCAGCCAAAATAATGCGTTTAATATCTTAAAGATTGCTAACGGTTACCTCTTTGCTACAACTGAAGACAACGCTAAATATGTTGGTTATCTTTCATCAGAAAAAACAAAAAGACGGCTTAGCCCGGCTGCGCTGGAAACTCTCTCAATCATTGCTTACAAGCAACCGATTACAAAACCGGAACTTGAATCTATTCGCGGGGTTAATTCAGATCATATCATAAGTTCATTGTTGGAAAAATATCTTATTGCAATTACCGGTAGGGCAGATACAGTTGGAAGACCTCTTCTTTACGAAACCACCGATGAATTTTTGAAATACTTTGGTTTGAATAATATTGCAGACCTTCCAAAACCAAGGGAAATTGAAGAGATTATGGAAGACGATGATTTTATTGAACAGAAACGGAAAATTATGATGAATGCTCTTGAAGAAAATTTGGACGAAGAAGTAAAGAACGAGGAAGAGAATAATGGTGAGGATCAATAAATATCTTGCAGATAGTGGCGTCACTTCAAGAAGAAAAGCTGAAGAACTGATTTTGCAGGGAAGAGTGTCGGTTAACAACCAGATAATAGTTGAACTTAGCTTTAAGGTAAATCCCGATAAAGATGAAGTGCAGATTGACGGTGAAAGAGTTCGGGTAAAAAAAAATGTTTACTATCTGCTCAATAAACCGAAAGGTGTGGTAAGCACAACAAGTGATGAGAAAAACAGGAAGACCGTTATAGAATTAATTAATACCAGGGAAAAAATATACCCTGTTGGAAGATTGGACTACAATACAACCGGTGTTCTCCTTTTAACAAACGATGGTGACTTTTCGAACCTGTTAACTCATCCAAAAAATAAAGTGCCTAAGAAATATGAGGTGAAATTAAATCGCCCGCTTGAGGATGTAGATAAGAAAAAACTTTTAACAGGAATTTATATTGATAGAAAAAAAGGGAAGTTCGGAAAGATAAATTTTGTAAATCCTAAGATGAGAAAGTCTGTTGAAGTTGAATGTGTTGAAGGTAGAAACCGTTTTGTAAAATTAATGTTTGAAACATTGGGTTATAATGTTAAAAACTTAAATAGAAGCAGCTTTGCAAATGTAAAAGCAAATATTCCGGCAGGGAATTACCGTGAATTAAAAACAGAAGAAGTAAAAAAACTTTTAAATAAATATTCTAAAGAATAATCTATTAGATAAGCTAATAGTAACCCACGACTTTAAAAACTGTGTGAAATTTATATGCCAAATTTATTAACTCATCCCCAACCCCTTCTTTTAAAAAGAGAAGGGGTTAAAACAAAACGCTTCCTCAGCTCTTTAAAAGTCCCTCTCTTTTTAAGAGAGGGATTTAGGGTGAGTTTATTATTGAGAAAAGAACATAACCTGTTAATCGTTTCACCTGTGCGCTTCTGGCGTAAAGGTTTTTGCAGGGCGAAATAATAAATATTTAATTTAAAGCAACATAGTAAAATGATTCGGAGGAATTGTGGAACCGAACTTAGATGATGTAAATGAATTAATTAAAAGAAGATATGAAGAATTAAATGAACTGAACGAAAAAGGTTTTCAACCTTACGCTTATTCATTTAATGTGGATTCTGATTCGGATGATATAAAAGAAAATTATAAGGAAGATGAAAAACGCAATGTAAAAATAGCCGGAAGGATTATGGCAATCCGAAGAATGGGTAAAGCATCATTTGCTCATATTATGGATCACAAAGGCAGAATACAATTTTATCTTCGTAAAGATGAGATTGGTGAACAATATGCTGCGTTTAAGCTGATGGATATTGGCGATATAGTTGGCGTTGAAGGTTATGTCTTCAAAACGAAAACGGGAGAGACATCCGTTCATGTTACTTCCCTGGAATTGCTATCAAAATCATTAAGACCTCTTCCCATTGCAAAGGAAGCAACAGATGAAGATGGTAACAAGGTTATTTTCGATCAGTTTGCTGATAAAGAATTAAGATACCGCCGGCGTTATATTGATTTAGTTGTAAACCCGGAAGTGAAAGATACTTTTGTTTCCCGCACCAAAATTATTACCGCAATGCGCAGTTATCTTGATGCGCAGGATTACATTGAAGTTGAAACTCCTATCCTGCAGCCGCTTTATGGCGGCGCTGCAGCAAAACCGTTTATAACACATCATAACTCGCTTGATATCGATCTCTATTTAAGAATAGCTGATGAACTTTATCTTAAAAGATTAATTGTTGGCGGATTTAACGGTGTTTACGAAATATCCAAAGATTTCAGGAATGAGGGAATGGACCGTACTCATAATCCTGAGTTTACGATGATGGAATTGTATGTTCCTTATAAAGATTATAAATGGATGATGGATTTTGTAGAGAAAATGACAACCCATATTTGTAAAGCAGTTTTTAACACACTTGAATTTACTTATGAAGAAAACCAAATTGATTTTAAAATACCCTGGAAAAAAATCTCTTATGTTGACGCTGTTAAAGATAAAACCGGAGTCGATGTAATAAATGCAACTGATGATGAGCTAAAATCTCTTGCAAAAAATCTTGGTATTGATATTTCTGTTGCAGAAGGAAGAGCAAAACTGATTGATGAAATATTTGGCGCAACTATTGAACCGGAACTAATCCAACCAACCTTTGTTGTAGATTATCCGTTGATCCTTTCTCCGCTTGCAAAAAAACATAGAAGCAAAGAAGGTATAGTTGAAAGGTTTGAAGCTTATGTTTCCGGAAGAGAAATATGTAATGCTTTCTCCGAGTTGAATGATCCCATTGACCAGAGAAAAAGATTTGAAGAGCAGGTAAAACTAAAGGAAGCCGGAGATGAAGAAGCTCACCAGGTTGATGAAGATTTTATAAGAGCATTGGAATATGGTTTACCTCCAACTGCGGGATTAGGACTGGGAATTGACCGGCTGGTTATGTTATTAACCAATCAAACTTCGATTCGTGATGTAATCCTTTTTCCTCAAATGAAGCCTGAAGGATGATTTTAACAAGAATTGAAAAACACTATTCGTGATTTTTTTGCTCTTCGTAACTTGGCGGCAGGAAACGAAAAGTTCAAAGTTCAACATTTACTGGTATAGTTTTCATCCTTCAACATAAACCCTCAACTAATATTTAATTTATTAGTCCAATCGAATTACTATTTAGGAACAATTTTTGCTCCCACAATCTGTAATTTTAATCATTAAAGATTATTATATTTAGCACTGTAACTTAGTTTTCAAGTAAAATAATTAAGATTCTTTTTTTAACGGAGACGAAATGGGCAAATCATTTAAATATCCAACCCTTTTTATAATACTTACGCTCGGCATTGTATTAGGTTACCAAATAGAGAAGATTTTTTCAGGCGACAGTATAAGAGACGGGATAAGAAAAATTAACGATGTTTTAACCTACACAGGTAAATATTATATAGAAGAAGTAGATACACCAAAACTTGTTGAGTCTGCAATTAAGGGAATGATGGATGAGCTTGATCCACATTCAGTTTACATTCCGGCAGAGCAGTTTACAAATATTGAAGAAAGCTTCCGCGGTGATTTTGAAGGCATTGGAATTGAATTCCAGGTTGTTAACGATACGCTTACAGTTGTTTCGCCAATAACCGGCGGACCCAGCGAGACCCTCGGAATTATGCCCGGTGACAGAATTGTTAAAATAGAAGGTAAAGATTGTATAGGCATTACAAATGAAGAGGTTCGTAATTCACTTCGTGGAGAAGCAGGAACTAAAGTTACTGTAACTATTTTAAGAACAGGTGTGGAGAAACTGATAGAATATGAAATTACAAGGGATAAAATACCGCTCTATTCAGTTGACACTCATATTATGCTTAACGATAAAACCGGCTATGTAAGTGTCTCTCGCTTTTCCGAAACTACTTTTAACGAAATCAAAGATGCTTTAAAAGATCTAAAACAACATGGCATGGAGCAGCTTATATTTGATCTTCGCGGAAATCCAGGCGGATATTTGAATCAAGCTGTAGATATCGCAGATCTTTTTATTGATGGCAAGAAAAAAATTGTCTACACTAAAGGGAGAAGAAAAGAATTTAATGAAGATTATTTTGCATCACGCCCTTCGGCTTACGAACAGATGCCTTTAATAGTTATGATAAACAGGGGCAGCGCCAGCGCAAGTGAAATTGTTTCCGGGGCTGTGCAAGATTGGGATAGGGGACTTATCGTTGGCGAAACTTCATTTGGAAAAGGACTTGTTCAAAGACAGTTTACCTTGCCCGATAATTCTGCAATAAGATTAACTATTTCTGAGTATTACACTCCTTCCGGAAGACTTATACAAAGAGATTATAACGACCTGGAAAATGATGAGGAGTATTATTCCGAAGTTTTGGAAAGGGAAGAAGAGGAAGGGGATAACTTAACTCACACTGCAGAACAGGATTCCAGCAAACCTGTTTTTGAAACGGAGGGCGGAAGAGTGGTTTATGGCGGCGGCGGAATCACCCCGGATTATATTATTAAAATCGGTAAAATAAATGATTATACACGCGATCTTTTAAGAAACAATGTATTCTACCAGTACACGCTTTCTTATCTTAACAACAACGGTGCTAAAATAAAATTGCTGTATGGAAGTGATTTAGCAAAATTTAATAATGAATTTGAGTTATCTGAAAAGGGAAAGAAAAACTTTATTAAATTTGCTGCTTCGAAAGATGTAGAATTTAACGAAGAAGATTTTGCCACTGATAGCGAATACATACTTACCAGGTTAAAAGCACAGATTGCCAGGCACTACTGGAAAAATGAAGGATGGTACACAGTTTTACTCGGCGTAGATGATCAGCTTCAAAAGGCAGTAACTCTTTTTGATGAAGCCAGGACCCTTGCCGATCTTAAGTGAACAGATTTATGAAAATAGTATTATCAATACTGATTATCATTCTACTGTTTAATATTCCAATTCATTCCAGGTTAGCGGATAGTACTATTTTTCATAATTTGTTAAAAAAGCACCTGGAAGTTGGCGAAGACCTTACTTACGTAGTTAAGTATGCATTTTTAAAATTGGGCGAAGTCCGTTTTAAGATTGTTGGAAAAGAAATCATGAATGGAATTACTGTTTTTAAAACCGTTGCATATATAGATTCATACGAAGGACTGCCGTTTGTAACTATTCATCAGGTTTATGAAAGTTTTATAGATTCCTCTTACTTTCCTCTTTCCTTTTTAGCTACTATGTTTGATGATGATACAACGTACACAGAATATAGTTTTATAGGTGATTCGGTAATACATGTTGTAAAAGGAAATTCAAGCACAAACCTGGTCTATTCAGATTCTTCATTTTATGTTAAGAAAAGATTCCAGGATGGACTCTCGATCCTGTATTTTGCAAGGATGAATACCGGGATAGACACAACGCTTTATGTTCATTGTTTTGTAAATGAAAAACAGGAAATTGCCACACTGAAATTCAATCTGGAAACAGAAGAAATTGAAATAGATGCCGTAGATTATGAAATTGATTGCGTAAAACTTGACGGCTCAACAGATTTTGTAAGTGTTTACGGGTTTACAGGTGGATTTGAGGGCTGGTTCAGTAATGATATATATTCCATCCCAATAATAGCAAGCATGAATGTTTTAATAGGAAATGTTATTTTAGAATTAATTAATTGGAACTTAAACGATTGGAATCCACCGGATTACAAGGATTGAAAGACGAAGCAAAACTTTATCCATCAAGGGTTGTAAGAGAACTTACAAAGGAAGACATTGATAAGTTTGAGCAAAGTGGCCATCGGTATAAAGAATATACAAGACTTTCGATTGATTCATTAAGGAATGGAAGTTTGAAATAGAATTTCATCAACAATTCTTTAAAGAGTGTAATAAATAGTGATAAAGAATTTTCAGGTTTTCTCCTCTTCAAAATCGATAAATAAATTATCAATACACAAGCTTGTTAGCTCGTTAAAAAAAGAATTAAATCTGCAGATAGATTCCTTAATGATTAATTTTGTTACAACTTCAGAAATAACCGAATTAAACGAAAAATATTTGGATCACTATTTTTCCACGGATATTATCACTTTTGATTATTCTGAGGAAAGAAATGAAATTGACGGCGAAATATTTATTTCAATTGATGACGCAGAATCAAATGCGCGTAAATATAAAGTCCATCTTAAAAATGAAATTACACGGCTGATAATTCACGGAATTTTGCACCTGCTCGGATACGACGATCAGCAAAAAAAAGATAAAATAATTATGAAACGTATGGAAAATGATTTGCTTAATAAGAATAAATTTATTTTATTACGGAGTAGATAAACGAAGTTAAGTATTGCTTGAAAATCTTTCGAAAAATTTAGGTTTTAATTTAAAGTTTTTAATAAAATGTAATACAACAAGAAGGGGAGTGTGATTTGTTCGTAATGAATCAAATTATAGTCAAGGTTATAAAAAGTAAGCGGGATACCTCCAATTTTATCTCTATAAAAACGTTCCCTTCCAATTATTATAGCGATGTTGCTATTTATACAGATTTTTATTGCCGGAGTTTAGGTTAATGGGAAAATTATCAATTAACTTTTTAATGAATATAAAAGAACTTTCATCAAATTATATCGATCACATCGAAAACATTAAGCGTTATTCGCCTCACACTGTAAAATCTTATAGAACTGATCTTAATCAATTTACAGATTTTTGCGCAGGGAAAAAGAAAACGGACGTTGATAAGATATCGGAGAAATTCATTAAATCGTATTTGATGAAATTAAGTGAAGATAATCTTGACAAAAGATCGATTGCAAGAAAACTGGCTGTTATACGGGGTTTATTCGATCTTGCATTTAAAGATGAAGTAATAAAAACAAATCCTGCAGCATTAATTAAAAATCCTAAAAGTGTAAAGAAGCTGCCCGATATAGCATCATCCAGCGAGATAATGGAGACATTCCATGAAGCAGAAAAAATTGAGAAAGATGCTGCACAGGTTAAAGTAATTTTTGAACTCCTCTACGGTTCTGCATTAAGGGTAAGTGAACTCTGCAATTTAAATAGAGCAGACATTGATTTGGAGAGAAAAACTTTAAGAGTAACGGGCAAAGGAAATAAAATAAGAATTGTACCAATTGGTGATAAATCAATTGAAACTTTACGCAATTATTTAAGTAAGTTCCCAATAAAGTCATCAAACGAGCCCTTGATTAAAACAAAAAAAGGAGGTAGAATATATCCACGGCTTGTACACCGGATTGTAAATAAATACCTGGCTTTAGTTACTGATATTAAAAAGAAAAGTCCTCATGTGCTGCGTCATAGTGCTGCGACACATATGCTGGATAGCGGCGCAGACATAATGGCTGTAAAAGAAATTCTGGGTCACGAAAATCTTTCTACAACCCAGATCTATACTCATGTAAGTATCGAACGACTTAAAGCAGCTTATAAAAAATCTCATCCAAAATCTTAATAAGGGAGGATAATATGAATATTACCATAACAGCTCGAAAATTTAAAGCACGCGAAAGCTTGAAGACTTTTATTTCCGATGAGGTAAATTCACTTTTAAAATATAATGATGATATTTTAGATATAGATGTTATTTTAAGTTACCAGAATTCTAAAGATAGTATTAAGGTGGCAGAAATAACCTTACGTATCCCGGGTCAATCTTTAAATGCCACTGATTTTTCTGACGATTTTAATAAATCGGTAAGCTCAACAGTGGAAAAATTAATTCGTCAGCTAAAAACAATAAAATCAAAAAGAACCACACGCGTTAAATGATAGATATAAACGACAAAGCAATTTCCAGGAAAGAATTTATTACCGTTGAGTTTTTCTATAAAAATGCTGAACAGTTTGGTAAGCTAAATCTCTTCTCAAGAAATGCAAATCTTAACAGAAAAATTATAGATCAAAATTTACACAGACCAGGCCTTGTATTAGCCGGGTTTGTGGAACTCTTCTCTTACAAAAGAGTTCAAATATTCGGGAACACCGAGAACCAGTATCTCTTATCCTTATCCCAAAAGGAGCAGAATTTAGCCCTGGAAACTATTCTAAAATTTGATATTCCCTGTATAATATTTACAGACAATAACAAACCTACTCCTAAACTGCTTGAACTTGCTGATAAGTACCAGGTGCCGCTCTTCGGAACACCATATTCAACCACAAAACTGGTTTACCTTGTAAGCGATTTCCTGGACGACCAATTTACAAAAAGGATTACCATACACGGCTCATTTGTAGATGTGTATGGAGTTGGAATTCTTTTCGTTGGAAAATCCGGGATCGGCAAGAGCGAAGTTGCACTCGATTTGGTGGAAAGAGGACACCGGCTTGTTGCAGATGACGTAATAATCCTTATTAAAAAGGGAGAAGGAATTCTGATGGGAGCTGGTACTGAACTGGCCAAACACATTATGGAAATAAGGGGGCTGGGAATAATTGATGTGGAAAGGATGTTTGGAATCAGGGCTATCAGGTACCAAAAAAGGTTGGAAATTATTGTAGAGCTTGAAATATGGGATAAGGATACTGAATATACACGAACCGGCTTAGACGTGGATCATATTACCATTTCAGGTGTCGAAATTCCATACATAAAACTGCCAATTATACCAGGTAAAAATATTACGGTTATTTCAGAGGTTATTAGTCTTAATTATTTATTAAAGCATTACGGACACGATGCAGCAAAAATCTTCAAAAACCGGCTGAATAAAAAGCTTACTGAAGCAGAATCCGGTAGTAAAAGGGGAACCGATTATTTTGAACACGACTTTGAATAAACGCTGGCACGACGCTTGACAGAAATTTGTTATTTAGTTATGTTTGCCCTCTATATATGAAGAAATTTTTCTATTTTTCAGATTCCGGTCTCGAGTTCGTAGAAATTAAAAATTTTAAAACCAAATTTATTTCTTATTTGGCAATTTCTACCATAATTCTTACGCTTGTTGTTTTTACAGGTTACCTGCTAATTTCATCTTTAACAAGTTCATCTAAAAGTCATGCTTCTTTAATGCGTGAAAATGACATGTTAAAGCAAAAGTTAACCGGAGTAACTTCAAGATTTGAGAACCTAAGATCTGGCATCGATAGTTTAGTAATTGATAATGATCAGTTACGTATTTCTGCAAACCTCGAACCAATTCAACCGGAAATGAGATTAGTTGGTATAGGAGGTAGTGATTTTAATTTTTCTCCCGAGTTTTCAATCAACTCAGGTAATCTCGATCTGAATGATGCAATAGATTTAGTTGATGAGATAACCAGGAAGTTTGAATTTGAAAAATTGCAGTACCAGGAAATTGCTAAACAATTTAAAACTAATGAAGAATTGTTCAAATCGATTCCTGCTCTTAAACCTACTGCTGGTTATTATTCTTATAACGGTTTTGGAATGAGGATACATCCTATTCTTAAAAGATATAAAAGACACGAAGGGTTAGATATTAATACAGATAGAGGAACCCCGGTATTTGCGCCGGGTAAAGGTAAAGTAACTTTTGTGGGAAGAAAAGGGGGCTATGGTGTAGCAATTGAAATCGATCATGGATTTGGTTACAAAACTTTTTATGCCCATCTTTCTAAATCACTTGTTAAAAAGGGAAAGCACATTACTAGAGGAGACTTGATTGCTATAACAGGTAATACGGGTTTATCTTCAGGACCTCATTTGCATTATGAAGTTCGCCATAATGGTGTAAAACTTAACCCTGTTGATTTTTTCTTTGATGATGTAAATTTCTTCGCATTAAAGAAAGATGAAAGAACTGTTCTGGAGTAATATTTTATGATTTGGACTGTTGAATTGGCTGCTTTTCTTGATGATGCTCCATGGCCGGCAAGCAAGGAAGAACTTTATGAATATGCTGACAGAATTGGTGCACCTTACGAAGTTTTAGAAAACCTTAAAGAGCTTGAAGACACCGATGAGCCGTATGAAACAATTGAAGATATCTGGCCGGATTATCCAACCGATGAGGACTTTTTCTATAATGAAGATGAATTTTAACCGAGGCGCCTAGGGCGCCTTTTTTATGAAAACTGTTTTTCAGAACATACAGAGCCAATCAAGAGTACAGAAAATTCTTACCAGGTTTATTAACACCTCTAAAATTCCTCACGCATTATTATTTACCGGAATTGAAGGAACAGGGAAGGATTATATTGCAATAAAATTTGCACAGGAACTTAATCTTAAATCAGGTAAAACTAACGACAGGGAAAAGCAGGTTAAGCTGATATCGCAACTTTCCGAACCCTATATAAAGTATGTATTTCCATTACCCCGCGGAAAAAATGAAAACGATGAAAGCAGTCCTACAGAAAAACTAAGCTCGCAGGTAATTGAACTTGTGCAGGGAGAACTCAAGAAGAAAATTGAAAATCCGTATCACAGAATTATAATTCCAAAAGCCAATGCAATTAAAATTAACAGCATAAGAGATATTAAAAGATTTCTTTCACTAGATTTTAGTGAATTAAATTACAGGGTAATTATTATTTCTAATGCACATCTAATGAACGAACCTGCCCAGAATGCACTGTTAAAAAATCTTGAAGAACCGCCGGCTAATGTAATATTCATTCTAACAACCACTTATCCTTCACGTTTAAGAGAAACTATACGTTCAAGGTGCTGGAATATTAATTTCGCCCCGCTTGCTGAAGAAGAAGTTGTAAACATTCTTAGAGATTTTTTCGGGCAGGATAAAGAGATTGCAGAATCGGTAGCTCCATTTTCAGATGGATCGGTTCAAACTGCTTTGAAGCTGATAGATATGGATTTTTATAATCTAAGAGAGACTACTATTTCAATTCTACGCTACTCATTAGGAAGAAAGTTTAATTCTGCATTCGATGAAGTAAATAAAGTAATGGCAAATCAAAGTGCGGATAATATAAAACTGGTAATTAAGATGATTATAACCTGGCTGAACGATTTGCAGAAACACAGGTACCAGTTAAAGAAATATTTTTTTAAAGAACATGTTGAAACACTGGAAAAGTTTAATACTAAATTTCCTGGTGTTGATTTACAAAACATCACCTTTACTTTAGATAAACTTTCAACGCTTGTAAAGAGTAATATCAATATTAATCTTCTTACAGCAAATCTTATCTTTGAATTATCAGCCCTGGCTGCTAAAAAGAAATAACCATCCAAAATCTCATACATAATTTTACAACTTACCGTCTGATTATTAACTATTATTTCTTTAATTTTTCTTAGTTGATTTTCATTAATCTGAAAAGAGGAAGAAATGAATAAAGTAGTTGTAACTTCTGCTAAACGAACACCCATTGGTTCACTAAGTGGTAGTTTATCATCACTTAGTGCAGCACAACTAGGCAGTATAGCAATTAAAGGGGTGCTGGAAGATTCCAAAATTGATCCATCAAAAGTTGATGAAGTGATTTTTGGAAATGTATTAACCGGAGGACAGGGACAGGCACCTGCAAGACAGGCAGCCATTTATGCGGGATTACCTGAAAAAATAGAATGTATGACAATAAACAAAATGTGCGGCAGTGGGCTTAAGTCTGTAATGCTTGCTCAACAGGCAATTCAATGTGGTTACTCTGATGTTATTATTGCCGGTGGGCAGGAGAGCATGAGCAACGCTCCTTACCTCCTGCCTAATGCAAGAGCCGGTTACCGGCTTGGGAATGGCGAACTTGTAGATTCGATGGTCAAGGATGGTTTATGGGATGTTTACAACAACATCCACATGGGAAGCTGTGCCGAATCTTGTGCAAAAGATTTTAATTTCAGCAGGGAAGAGCTGGATGAATTTTCAATAAACTCTTATAAGAAAGCTATTGAAGCACAGAAATCCGGAAAGTTTGCTGATGAAATTATTAAAGTTCCTGTAAAAGTGAGAAGGGAAGAGGTTCTTATAGAAAAAGATGAGGAACCGGAAAAGGTTAAGTTTGATAAAATCCCGGCTCTCAGACCAGTTTTTGCGAAAGATGGGGTGGTTACTGCTGCTAATGCTTCCAGTATAAACGATGGAGCGGCTGCAGTGCTTGTTACAAGTGAAGAGAAAGCAAAAGAATTAGGGCTTACACCTCTCGTAGAAATTGTAGCACAGGCATCTGCAGCAAAAAAACCGATTGAATTTACCACTGCTCCAACAGATGCAATTAATAAAGTGCTAAAGAAAGCGAATCTCACTTTAGACGATATCGATCTGTTTGAGATAAATGAAGCATTTGCTGTTGTATCGCTTGCAAATAATAAATTGCTCGGCTTAGATCCCTCAAAAGTAAATGTGAACGGCGGGGCAGTAGCTTTAGGTCATCCTATTGGTGCAAGCGGAGCACGAATTCTTGTTACATTAATTCATGAAATGAAAAAACAAAATTCTAACTATGGCTTAGCTTCGCTTTGTATTGGCGGCGGGGAAGCATCGGCTGTAATAATAAAAAACTATAAAGGATAGTGGCTAAAAATGGAAATAAAAAAAGTTGCAGTAATTGGCGGCGGTACAATGGGTAACGGTATTACCCATGTATTTGCTATGAAAGGTTACAACGTTAACCTGGTTGAAATGAAAGACGAACTTATAGAACGCGCACTTGGTATAATTTCCAAAAATATTGATCGCCAAATAAAAAAGGAAATTATAACAGAGGGTGATAAAGAAGCGACTCTTTCAAGGATATCTAAAGTTGTTGGAATTAAGAATGTTCCAGCAGATACAGATCTGGTTATTGAAGCAATCTTTGAGAACAAAGAAGTTAAATTAAACGTATTCAAAGAATTAGACTCAATAGTCAAACCTGATTCGATATTCGCTTCCAACACATCATCAATTTCTATAACCGAACTTTCTGCTCCAACAAGAGCCGACAAGTTTATAGGTATGCACTTTATGAATCCTGTACCGATGATGAAACTTGTGGAGATAATAAGAGGTTATACTACAAGTGATGAAACATTTTCAACAATTAAAGATCTCTCAGAAAAGCTTGGGAAAGTGCCTGTAGAAGTATTCGATTATCCTGGTTTTGTGGCAAATCGAATTTTAATGCCTATGATAAACGAAGCTGCTTTCGCTCTTATGGAAGGCGTAGCTTCTCCAGAGGATATCGATACGGTTATGAAACTCGGAATGAATCATCCTATGGGTCCATTAACATTAGCCGATTTTATCGGGCTTGATGTTTGTCTTGCTATTATGGAGGTTCTTTACAACGGCTTTAACGATCCAAAGTATCGTGCTTGTCCGTTACTACGGAAAATGGTTGCTGCTAAAAAGTTAGGAAGAAAAACAGGTGAGGGATTCTTTAAATATGATAAATAATATTATTTAGCATGTGGATCAGTTAAAAAAATCATTGAGATTAACAGCTAGAGCAAGATACTTCCGGAATAGCTTCCAGAATATGCTGGCTAAATTTGCTTTTCCTGATTATACATTTTTTATATTCTTTGCTGTATTAATTGGAGCTGCGGCTGGCTTTGCCGCAGTTTTATTTCATAACTCTATTGAGTTCTTCAATACTGTTTTTTTTGAACAGACTACTGAAGGACTTTTTTTCCTGGGTACTGCTGCTGTTATAATCCTTCCTGCAATTGGAATGCTGATACAGAGCGTTATGATTTCTCTTGCACCTGATACATCGAGAAAAAAAGGTGTCTCGGAGGTAATTAAGGCAACTGCTTTAAGGGGGGGGTATATTCCTTTCCGCACAACGCTCTTCCACTTTTTTGCCCCGGTAATTTGTATTGGTTCCGGTGGAACAGTTGGACCGGAAGGACCTGCTGCACAGTTAGGCGGCGGTATAGCCAGCAAGATTGGTAACTTCATAGGTCTGTCTGATTCCAGGAGAAGAATATTTACAGCTGCCGGTGCAGGTGCCGCAATTGCAGCAATCTTTAATACACCCCTTGGTGGAGTTTTCTTCGCATTGGAAATTATTATGTTAAACGATTTCCACACGCCTACTTTTTCTGCCTTGATTGTTGCTTCGGTTACTGCTAGTGCTATCTCCAGGATTTTCCTTGGTAACGAATCAGTATTTCTTTTTCAGACTCCTGATATCGGGGGTTATTCAAACCTCTATTTATATGCAATACTTGGTTTGTTAGCAGGGCTAATTTCAATTTTATTTATTCGTTATTCAAATGTGATAGAACATACTTTTAGAAAAAAAATCTTGCCGGGAAGAATTCCTCAATGGCTGATAATGATTTTTGTTGGTTTAGTTGTTGGAGTTTGCGGTTATTTCTATAAAGAAATCTTCGGCATTGGTTATGAAGCAATAAACGAAGTACTTGCCGGTTCTATTAGCTGGAGGGTTGTTCTCACATTACTCGCGTTAAAATTTATTCTTGTACCGTTGGTTTTACATTCAGGAGGTTTTGGTGGAGTTTTTGCACCTTCACTTTTTATGGGAGCATGCTTCGGTTATCTCTTTACAATTGGTGTAAATTATTTTTGGGGATTGAATCTTGATCCTACAACTTTCGTTCTTGTATCTATGGGTGCAACGCTTGGAGGAATTAATACAATTCCCATTACTGCTATTATGATAATTTTTGAGATGACACAGGATTATAGTTTTATACTTCCATTAATGCTTGCGGTTATTATCAGTACTACTATTGTACAGCTTGTTTTAAAAGGATCAGTTCATGTAAAACACCTTGAGGAGCAAGGTTACCAGATTACTGAAGGCAGAGAAACAAATTTGCTAAAATCAATAGTTGTTAAAGAAGTAAAATTAGATGAAATAGAGCTCATCACGGATCAAACTCCGCTGCCTGAATT
Source organism: Ignavibacteriaceae bacterium (assembly GCA_036480595.1). GTDB lineage: Bacteria > Bacteroidota > Ignavibacteria > Ignavibacteriales > Ignavibacteriaceae > JAZGGS01. Next base: position 1,593 of record JAZGGS010000249.1, on the reverse strand, counting down.
GATTGCAAAAATGATTGAAAGCCCGAATAACACATTTTACACAGTAAATAATAATGGTAACTTAACCGGGGCTATTACTGAAACTGAAATTCGACCAATAATTACAGAATATGACAATGTAAAAGATGTTATTGTTGCAAGCGATATTATTAATCCTCAGGTAGTATCTGTTAACAGCAGCGATGATCTTGATTATATTCTAAAACTTTTTGGAAAATGGAACCGGGATCAATTTCCTGTAATAGATAAAGATGATCCTTCCAAAGTCCTTGGTGCAATAACCAGGCAAGAAGTTATTTCTATATATAACCGTGAGAGTCTTAAAATAAACCTGGCAGATGGTTTAACAAAGGAATTAAAGACGATTAAAGAAGCAACTCATTCTGAAGTTGCTGTCGGATATTCAATATTCGAGCAGATAGTACCAATGCAGTTTGTCGGAAAAAGTCTTGTTGAATTAAAATTAAGGAACAAGTATGGACTGGAAGTGTTAATGATAAAGCAGACAAAAGATTTTTTAGTTGAAGGAGAAAAATCTGCACAGCAAATTATAACACCTGATCCTGGTTATAAATTAAAAGAGAGTGATAAGTTAGTTTTATTCGGAAAAGACGAGAAAATAGAGGAGTTCAAGAAAACGGCTATTTAGCTTAGAAATGAAATGGTATATGTCCGATAATGTATATTATGTAAACCATTAAATTTACTCATTATACCCCGCCTGTTAACTTTAAATAGATATAAACCGCAAGCATTAACAGAACAATCCAAATTAACGAGTTTCTTTTTCCTCTTTTCATTTTTAGTTGTCGTTTAAAACCAAGCCGTCTCTTCCTGCGTTCCTTGTCATCTTCTTCAGGTTGGTAATGACGTGGAGGATAATCAAATACTCTATGTCGTGGTTTTTTCATTAACATAGTTCATCTACTCACTCTGAAAGATAGCATCAACAAACATACGTGAATCAAAATTTTGCAAGTCGTCTATTTTCTCACCAACGCCGATATACTTAATCGGGATATTCATTTTAGAACAAATCTGGAAAACAGCACCGCCTTTAGCCGTTCCATCTAACTTAGTAATTACCAACCCGTTAACTTCTGTTACTTTTGAAAATTCTTCTGCCTGCAAAAGTGCATTCTGACCAAATGTTCCATCAAGAATTAGCAAAGTTTCGTTCGGAGCACCGGGCAAAATTTTTGAAATTGCACGTTTAAGTTTTCCTAATTCATTCATAAGATTAACTTTATTATGCAATCTTCCGGCTGTATCAATAAGAACAAAATCATAATTTTCATTTACAGCTTTTTCAACTGTTTCAAATGCAACTGATGAAGGATCGGCTCCGCTCTCTTTCTGGATTATTTCCACACCGGCTCTTTCTGCCCAAATATCTAATTGTTCACTTGCAGCGGCACGAAAAGTATCCGCTGCGCCAACGATGACCTTTGCACCTCTGCTCTTAAAATTATGTGCAAGTTTCCCGATTGTGGTAGTCTTCCCCACCCCGTTAACTCCAACAATTAATATTACAAAGGGTTTAGTGATATTATTGTAGCTTTGCTCTTCATCTTCTCTATTGCCATTCATTAG
>JAZGGS010000248.1:0-4326 GCA_036480595.1 Ignavibacteriaceae bacterium | reverse complement strand
GTTATATATGTTGATCAGGGTAATATCCTTGTGACTAACTGGATGGAACCATTACCCGATGAAAGCCATACTTATCCATATAGAGGAAGTGGAGGAAACTACGTTAAAGGCATAGCATCTATGGGATTTGGTCTTATGCTTGAACTTATCACAAATCTGAATCTTGTAGTTGAAGGTAATTATACATTAATAATAATCCGGCAGTCAAATTCACTTTCATCCCTTACAACAAGTTTACAGTATAGTTTTTAAAAGCATCTAAATATTTTTAATTCTCTGTGTTTCTCCGTGTTTTCTCAGTGGTTCTCTGTGTAATTTTCTTTCACAGAGGAAAAGGAGAAGACACAGAGTTCCACAGAGTAAGTTCAATTTTCATCATTATAAACTATTAAAGACTTTATATCATATCCAACTAATTTATCTCTTCCATTTAAAAAAGATAGCTCAATCAGAAAGGATATTTGCACAACTTCCCCACCAAGTTTTTCAATCAGTTTTATTACTGCTTCAGCAGTTCCGCCTGTAGCAAGCAGATCATCATGCAAAAGCACTTTATCACCTGGATTTATAGCATCTTTATGCATTTCAATTTTATCTTCGCCATATTCAAGCTGGTAAGTCGCACATTCAGTCTCAGCAGGAAGTTTACCTGGTTTTCTTGCAGGAATAAATCCAACATCAAGCTTCTGAGCAAGCAATGATCCTAAAATAAATCCCCTCGATTCAATCCCTACAACTTTATTAATCTTTACCTGATCAGTAAATAATATCAATTCATCTAACGCTTTTTTAAATGCTTCCGGTTCCTTTAAAAGTGTTGTAATATCCCTGAACATTATTCCTTTTTTAGGAAAATCCTTTATGCTCCGGATATGTTTTTTCAATTCTTCGGACATTGCAATTCCTATTTTTTATTTAAAAAATTCTCTAAACCATTTTTAAAATCCTTTGAAGACCGGCTAATTGTATTTAACCCAATACAATACTCCACTGCATCTTCAATTGATAGTTGCGATACAGTTTTAATCATCTTCTTTGTTAAATTCAAACTATACGCAGAGTTACTAATAATATTAGAAGCAACTTCTATAGCACCATCTAACACATTGTTATATAAATAATTAACAAATCCTATTTCATAAGCTCGTTTGCCATTAATAACATCTGCTGAAAGAAATAATTGGTTTGCAAATCCTTCTCCAATTTTCCTGATAAGAAATATTGAAACCATAGCCGGGATAAATCCGATCTTAACTTCAGGATAGCCGAACTTAGATTGCTCGTTTGCCACAATTAAATCACATGCAGAAGCCAAGCCACATCCACCTGCAATTGCTGCCCCGTTAACCGCTGCAATTATCGGTTTTGGAAAGTTGTAAATCATTAGGAATAGTTCAGCCAGTTCCCGCGAATCTTTTTCATTTTCGATGGATGAATATTCTCTTAATTTATCCAGGTAAGAAAGATCTGCTCCTGCGCAGAACGCTTTGCCCTCGCCGGTTATTATTAGAACTTTTATGTTCTCATCACGTTCAATTTCCTTTAATTTATCTTTCATTTGTTTAACCAAATCGGGATGCAGTGCATTTCTTTTTTCAGGACGATTCAATGCAATTATGCCAATATTATTTTCAGCTTTATATTTTATCATTATAATACCCGTTTTACTTTTCTTTGTAAAAACCTTTTGAAAGAATTAAGATCATAGCAATTTATCACTTCCTCCTCTTTTAATCCTCCCTTTCTTGCAATCTTAACACCATATTCAGTGTATAAAAAATCATTGGTTGAGTGTGCATCAGCATTAATTGTAAACAAACATCCTTTTTCACGGGCATAATATATCCATCTCCAGTCTAAATCTAATCTTCTTGGGTTAGCATTAATTTCTATTGCAACTTTGTTTACAGCACAGGCATCAATTATTTTTTTATGATCGAACCTGTAGGGCTCGCGTGATAAAAGTAATCTTCCTGAAGGGTGTCCTAAAACATCTGTGTTTAGATTTTCAATTGCATTAATAATTCTCCCGGTCATTGCATCTTCCTTAAGTGTAAATCCGGAATGAACTGATGCAACTAAAAAATCGAAGTAACCAAGAAAATTATCATCGTAATCCAGGGAACCATCCTGCAAAATATCGGATTCAATTCCGTGAAATACTTTTATACCGATTTCTCCAAATACTTTTGCAACCTCTTCTTTCTGGCGTAAAACCATATCTTCATTTAAACCGTTAGCATAGAAAGCTGATTTGCTGTGATCGCAAACAGCCGCATATTCCATCCCCATTTCTTTTACTTTTTTTATCATATCCTCTAAGCTGTTTCTCCCATCAGAATAAGTTGTGTGGAAATGAAGTAAGCCGTTAAAACTTTCCATACTCAAATTTGAATTTTCCTGTAACTTTTTCTTTTTCTGATCGAAGTAGAGTTCTTCCCGCATTTCCGGGATTATAAACGGTGTGTTTATCTTTTTAAATATTTCTTCTTCGGAATCACTTTTGTTTTTTTCAAGATTGAATTTTATTTTTTTAAGAAACTCCTTCGAACCAGTTGTTTCAAAGAGTTTAGAGATATATTCAATTTCAGTAGTAACAATGTGAAGCAAGCAGGATATTGCAAATCCTGTAGAGAGTTCCAGTTTTCCATTTTCATCATCAAATTTAACCTCTTTTTCTAATTCACTTTTAAACTTATTTATATTAGGAGTGAGTAAGACAATTTCTAAAGAGGAAATAATTTCAAGATGTCTTCGCAGCTCGCCGGTGGCTTCAAATCTTTTAACATGCTTTAGCTTTGATAAAACTTTTGCAATCTCATTATAAATTTCTTCAGCTTTATTTATCAATACAAACTTGCTGTAAATTTTCAGTTTATCAATCTGCTCCTGGATATTTACCTGGGTTTTATTACCAAAACCTTTTAAGAGTGCAAGATGATTTTCTTTGCAGGCATATTCAAGTTCGCCAATATTGGTTATGTTCAATTCATCATAAAGAACTCTTAACTTCTTGGGACCTAAACCCCTTATCCTTAGTATCTCTTCAATTCCTTCTGGAGTTTTGTTTTTTAGCTCTTCATATTTTTCTGATTTGTTCTTTTCATAAAAGTCATAAATAACTGATTGAAGCCCCTTCCCTATCCCCTTAATTGAATTAAGCGACTTCTGTTGAACGAGTTCATTAATATCTTTTTCCAAACCACGCAATACATTTGCACCATTTCTAAATGCACTTACTTCAAAACGATTTTCACCGTGGAATTCCAATAAGTTTGCAATGCTTGTAAGTAGTTTTATTATTTCACTTTTATCAGGCATCTATCAACTAAATAATCTTACTATTATAAAAATCTGCAGGTAAGTTGAATTAAACGCTAAGAAAAATCCAAGTACAACCTGGATGAATGAATGACATTCCAACCTTATCCTTGCCCAGCCAATAATAATAACCAGGATCATTAAGAAAAGAGCTGCCGGACCGAAAACAATAGTTAATGCAGCCGTTGGTCCTGATGCACCCATTGTATGTGCGCTTACCTTTTCATAACGATTGAATAATATTGTTAACAGTGTATTTGAAATATAACAAAACCAGAATGCGATTGAAATTATATTTACTTTGAAAATTATAAGCAGAAGCAAACCTATTGCATAGAAACCTGTTGCAATAAAAAACGGGATAGTTCTTTCTTCTTTTATTAACGCATCCTGGTCTGTGAGTTTACCTGATTTACGAAAAACAATAAAGAGAGCAATCGGGGCAGCAAAACCAAAAAGAAATGCAACAAGTATAACCGCCAATTGCTTTTGAGATTCATTTTCCAGGAGAAGAGCAAATATTGTGAATGTTATTATTGTAAATGCCGGCGGGACAAACAAAGTAGAAATTATACGGGCAAGTTTATCTTTATTTATTTTCAAAACTCGGTGTGCAGAATAAACTAAAAAATCTTATTGTTGTAAATATAGGAAGATTTAACGATTTATTTCTCTTGTTTCAGATTTATACTCTTTTAGTTTTTCCAGGTATTTGAGCAGTGATTCTTCAATCTCCGAAAAGGTAAGGTACTGCATCAAAGTGTTGCGCTGTTTGGAAGCACGATACATTCCTTTAAGGTAACCGGAATAATATTTTCTGTGTTCCAGCACTGCTCTCCTCTCTCCTTTTATTTCTATTGCAAGTTTAAGATGGCGAAGCGCAGAACTTATTTTTGTTTCTTCATCAATTGTAGTTTGTATTGAACCGGTTGCTAATAATTCTTTAGCTTCTTTAAATATCCAGGGATTGCCTATCGCTCCCCTTGCAATCATAATTCCATCAGC
>JAZGGS010000247.1:0-3414 GCA_036480595.1 Ignavibacteriaceae bacterium | reverse complement strand
TTGTTACTAATTGGTGATCAATCATTGATTGTTTGGGCTATTCAACTTAATTTTCCGATTGCAGTAACTTCTTCTATTCTTAGTAAGTAATTGTTTTACCGCTTAGGCGGTTCAAATTAAACAGGAGGATGTATGATTTTTGATTCTATTAAAGCAACTATGAAAACCTGTCTGATTTTAACTTTTTCTCTCTTATCAATAACGAATTGCCAGGATCTAAACCAGCAAAATTTAACAGACCTGAGATATCCTGAAGTATCATTAATAAGTACTGAGAAAAGGGTGCTTCATTCAAAAATAATTGATCAGGATTTTGAAATTTATATTTCCCTCCCTTACCATTACTTTATGAGCGATACAACTTATCCAGTTCTGTTCAGTTTAGATGCTAATGTTAAATTTGGCCTAACAAGTAATGTCGTTAATAATTTGGCAACACTCACCCGGGAGATTCCGGAAATTATAGTTGTGGGCATTGCATATCCTATAATAGATATTGCGGATTGGGCTGCCTTGCGGAAACGTGATACTACTCCGACGAGTGATCCGGAATATGATAAACAATGGGCTGATTTCTTGAATAATGCAACCGGAAGAGATGATATTGTAGTTCAATCTGGTGGTGCCGATAATTTTTTAGCTTTCATTCGAGATGAACTTATCCCATTTATTGAATCAAATTATCGTGTTTCTTCAACGGATAGAGGTTTACACGGAACCTCTTCTGGTGGTCTTTTTATTCTTTATACTCTTTTTAAATATCCAGAATTGTTTCAACGATATTTTGCCGGAAGCCCTTCCATCAAGTGGGATGAATCCTATATGTATAGACTAGAAAATGATTTTGCCGCTTCTCATAAAGATCTGCCGGTGAGATTATTTATGTGTGTTGGCGGTCTGGAGAGTGATTCATATATAAATAATTTTAATAAGATGAACCAACTATTACGCTCACGTAATTATCCTAACCTTGAATTAGAAACACTTATTTTTGAGAATGAAACACATGGTACAACTGGCCCTGCTTCAATATGCAGAGGATTAAAAATATTGTATAAAAAGTGAAAATTGTCTAATTCATTTGGCTTGTATATTGGATTATGCAAATTATCTAACCCGGTATAACAAACAGTTCAACCTAACCGCAAAATTTCAAATTTAAGAGATCCATCGACCCCATCCAATAAAAAACCCCCACCTATATTATTAAGCAGGGGTTGGGGAAATTCAAACTTACTATCTAAATTTTAGTCCATTATAACCTAACGAGTACGCTTACCGGCACTAATAGCTTTACAAGTTTTGCAAAGCTTTCTTCCACTTGTACCCCTCTTCCTTTTCTTAACACCTTTTCCTGATGAACACGAACCATAAATGTGATATACCTTACTATCTGCCGAATAAAATGGTAATATTTGCTTTGCCATAATAGGTTCTCCTATAATTGATTATTAATAGTCACAACATACCTGTAATATATTAGTTATGATTAACTTAGTCATTTCATTTGAATTTTTAAACGGTTCTTGAAATTATACTATGCTTGATAAAAACCCCCGCCTATGTTATTAAGTAGGGATTGGGGATTTAGTTGATTAACAATAAGAATTAAATCTAAGAGCCCTGGTGTTTTTTGTTAATTGATTTGCATTGTTGTAAAAACTCCAATTGCTTGGTGGGGGTAATGAGTTTCTTTACGTTTCTTATTAGTTGCTACGTGGCAACCAGTCATTGAAAATTAGCATTTATAATATTAATTTGGTTATTGGATTGTCCTTAAATTAATAAATTTTTAGTGAGGAAAAAAATGAAAACCCAATTACATCTTTTTGTATCTCTACTACTAATTCTTGTCATTGGATGCACAAAACAAACCGATAATGAAACCACTGAAGTTCTTCAAATGAAAATGACAACGGAAATTCCGGAAGGAATTACTACACCAGACAGGATTGAAACTAGTATTGGTACACTTGAGTTTTTTGATGGGGTGCCAACAAAGACTACATCAGAGAATGTCTATGACTATCTAGACCGCATGCGGGGTGTAGATGCTTTCCTGAAGGGAATTCCAGGTGCATCAGTTAGAGGACTCATACTTGGGCCAAGGGAACTTGGCATATTAAGATCTAACCAGGTTTTATACACCGATAAATTAATGGACTCCAAACCACTTTTTCTAACTGCAAATACTTCGACGCTTTATGTAACTCCAATTTTTGACTTAAAAGAAGACGGACCAACAGTTATTGAAGTTCCTCCTGGAATGTTGGGTGCATTTAATGATGCATGGTTCAGATATATTGCAGATGTTGGACCGCTTGGAGCCGATAAAGGTATGGGTGGAAATTATTTATTAATACCACCCGATTACGATGGCGAAATACCGGAGGGGTATTTTTTAGTAAAACCAAAGACATATCATGTCTGGACTTTTATGCGAGGTTCTATTGCGAAGGGGCTAGAAGCTGCTGTACAAAATATAAAGGAAAATTTTAAGGTGTATCCTTTAAGTAAGAAAGACAATCCGCCCGAGATGGAGTTTATAAGTGGTTCAGGAAAATCCTTTAACACAATACATACAAACGATTACTCCTTCTATGAGCATCTAAATGAATGGATACAAGAGGAAACCGATGAACTTCTTGATGATGAAACAAAAGGTTTATTTGCCTCAATTGGTATTGAAAAGGGGAAGGAATTTAGTCCTGATGCTAGAATGAAAAAGATCTTAACTGAGGCGGTTGCGATTGGCAACGCAATTGCCCGATCAACTGTATGGTATCCACGTATTGAAGGAACCATGGAAGGGATTGAAGTATATCCTGGAACTGAGAGTTCATGGATCATGGCTTGGGTGAATAAAAACGTATTCTTTAATACTGAAACTGGTGGAATGAATTCAGATGCAAGAGTTATGTTTCACTATCCATATACAGCAGTAACTCCTGCTATGGCTGTTTCTATTGCTGGTGTAGGTTCTGACTATGCTATAACCTATCTTGATGCCAATAAAAATCCCTTTGACGGGAGTAAAAAATACAAGCTACATATTCCTGCTAACGCACCCGCAAAAGATTTTTGGGCAGTAACTATATATGACTCACAAACACGTTCTATGCTCCAAACAGATCAACCGTTTCCAACAGTTGGAAGTCAATCGGAAGAACTTATACAAAATGAAGATGGTTCCTACGATGTTTACTTTGGTCCCGAACCGCCGAAAGGTTATGAAAATAACTGGCTCCAAACAATTCCTGGAAAAAGCTGGTTTGTTGCTCTACGAATTTATGGACCGCTAGAACCTTGGATCAATAAAACATGGAAACCGGGTGAGATAGAACTAGTTAACTAACTTAATTCTGAACATAGCACTCAATAAAAAACCCCCGCCTATGTTATTAAGCAGGGGTT
>JAZGGS010000246.1:0-6529 GCA_036480595.1 Ignavibacteriaceae bacterium | reverse complement strand
GATTTTAAGGGTGGCAGCGAGATTGTACTTCAGTTTGAAAACCCTGTGGATATTACGAAGGTAAGAGAAGATGTAGCTGATATCGGGCTTGGAAATGTTGAGGTAGTTACATTTGGCGGCGAAACCGGTGTGATGATCAGAACCGAAGAACAGGTTATACCTGAGAATATTTTCCCGGTAGTTGTTAGAAGAATTGAACAGGCAATTAATGAAGTTTACCAGGATGTTCCCCGGCAGATAGTTGATTCCACAGCCAGCTCAGTTACTTATTCCTTCGAAAATCCTGATACAACAAACCATGTGGTTGATGCGCTATTGGCAGCAGGTTTCCAATCGGGCAGAGTTTCCGAAGAACCGGATAATACTCTAATGATTGTACGGGTAGGAATTGCGGACTGGATTGAAGAGAACCTGAGAGATAAAGAAACCGGTAACCCGTTTATCGTTCTTAAAGAAGTAAGGGTTGGTCCTAAGATTGGTGAAGAATTAAAACAGGATGCTTTGCTGGCAATGATATTTGCTTTGGTTGCAATCCTTATCTACCTCGGTTTCAGGTTTAAATTTATTTTTGCTTTTGGTGCTGTTGCCGCTCTCTTCCACGATGTACTTATAACCATGGGCTTATTTGCAGCATTGTACGGGTTGATTCCAGGTTTGAATTTAGAAATTGATGTAACTATTGTTGCAGCGTTTTTAACACTTATCGGTTATTCAATTAACGATACAGTTGTTAATTTTGACAGGATCAGGGAGAATATCAAGATTCACAAAACCAGACCGATCGAGGATATTATTAATACAAGCATCAGCCAGACTATGAGCAGGACAATTTTAACAAGCAGTACAACTTTATTAGCTGTGCTTGTGCTACTGATATTTGGTGGTGAGGTACTGAAAGCGTTTGCATTTACACTTATCTTCGGTACTATTATCGGTACATATTCATCAATTTTTGTAGCAAGTACGCTTGTTTATGAATATGCAACAAAGTATAAGAAAAAATTAGAGTTTTAAAATGTAGGAATTTGATCTGCCCTGCATTTCACTTCGGGAGACAGATTTATCAACTTCCTACTTGAGCAAAATCATTTTCCTGGTCTCCACAAAAGAGCCAGCATTTAACCGGTAGAAATAAACGCCACTCGTTAAATTCAAATAATTAGTTGCAAATTCTATATTGTATTCGCCCGCCGGTCTTTCTTCATTAACAAGAGTAACAACTTCATTTCCCAATAGATCATAAACTTTCAAACTAACAAATTGCGTACTGCTTACTGAATACTGAATACTGGTTGTTGGATTAAACGGATTGGGATAATTCTGGTAAAGTGTAAATGCATTTGGAATTTTAGATGCTTCATCCACACTTACTATGTCATCAATTATTTCTGTCTTTAATCCCGGTATGAAGAAAGGTTCAATTCCGAGCAAAGTTAAATCTATATGGTTAGTTGGAATTATATCCAGTACAACCCAGTTATTCTCAGCAATCCAAAATGTGTTATTAGTCGATAATAATTCCACTGCCGGTATAGGTGGGGGGAAAACATAACTAACCTTCCAGGTTGTCTGGAATTTTTTACAATCGAAATTTCCTATCTCGGTATTAATGGTTTCATCATCAAGTCTCTTGCCCAAATACTCAAACCTTAAGGGGTAAACACTAATCGTAGTATCGATTGAGATTAATGTATATTCCTGGTTAACACCTGAGGCAAACCTGTACACAGAATACCAATTTTCCAATGCTCTAAAAAAATCTACAAAGCTGAAAGTGGGATCAATTCCAAGCGAGTCTAAAGACAACAGGAAAAACTCCAGCGCACCTATCTGGAAATATTCATACCCGTCTGATCCGGAAAAATGAAAATATATTGAATCATCATACGGCAGCATAAGGATAGTTTGTAACGGACCTGATTTTGTTTGAACAATATTGGCAAGCTTACCCTCGTAATTAGCCGTAACTGCGAATGAATCCTGCCTGAAAAATGCAAGTGGATCGATTGGATTATTTAAAGAATCGAGCGGAGTAGCTTTGTAATTCCACATAAACCCGGTTTGATTCGGGAAGTAATCACTTGCCTGCTGGGCAAGGAGTGTAACGGAACTGAACAACAAACAAAGAATGTACAAAACTGGTCTCATTTTTCTTACCTCTTTCAAATTGTGTTTTTAAAATATACCTCTAAGAAGTATAAAAATAAAGCAGTAATTTATTAACACGTTACAGAATTAAATTGAATCCAAAAGTAAAATTCCTGATTGGTCTAAGGTTCCCGATTAATTCTATATAATTATAGTTTGTAAGATTTTTAATGTTCAGATAGATCAAAACCGGCAAACCAACTGATGCAAGGTTATAACCAGCTCTAAAATCGGTTGCAAATACAGGAACCCGAAGTTCGCCATCCCTGATAATTCCAAGGTCAATTAATTCGTTATCAATCTCTTCAACTTTACTCCAGTAACGAAAATCAATTCCAAGTTCAATGTTCCATTTCCTGAATTCAAGCCGTGAATAAAATATATGACGAGGACGATATTTTAAAGCTGTACCCTTCTCTGCCTCTCTTGCCCACATATAAGTGTAGCTCATTGTAAATGTTAATTCATCAGGTATAAACCGGAAAATAGTATTCGCTTCCAGTCCCTCTATCCTTGCCCTAATCACATTATCAAAAACCACCTTTCCATCCGCAGGATCAATGCCCGGTTCTATCATATCATAATATTCATTCTTAAATAGTGCCAGGTCCAGGTTCAATACACTTAACGCATCATAATTTACACCGAGTTCCATAGATAAATTTGATTCGGATTTAAGAAAAGGATTTGGCTTTACTGTAATTCCGCTTGCAGATGTAGAAGTAAATGCCTCCGCAAGTGACGGTGCCCGAAACCCGGTTCCAACAGAAGATCTTAAAATTATTTTATCAGTAAGTTTATAATTCAAACCAAGCTTTGGTGAAAAAGCACTTGAACCATCTAAAGTATCAAGCTTACTGTAATCATACCGTAAACCGATTGACATAATAAGGGGAAATGAAAAATTGATATCGAGCAAGGCATAAACTCCAAAGCTATTTGAGTTTGGATTACCAAAAAGATTTGAGTTAACGCTGGCTGTGTTCCCCTCAATTCCCGTTACCAAAATAATGTTATCTGTTAAGCTGGAATTTAGTTGAACTTCGCCGCGGTAAAGGTTTGATGTTGATGCGTTGGATGGTGTTGCATTATCTTCCCAATCATTAAGGTAATAGCTTGTTTTGATGTTAAGAAAAATTTTATCACTTAAAACGTTTTTATAAATTAATCCGAATAAATACCTGTTGGTTTCAATCCGTTCACCCTGGTTTTCATCAGGAGGCACTAATGCATTGCGGGAATTTTTCCAGTAAATAAAACTGCCTGCCCTTTTATTAAAAGTATTTGCTATAAAGGTTAATGATGATGTTGGAGAAAAGTTGTATAAAGTTTTTAGAAATCCAATATATTTTTTAAAGAAGTCATTCTGCCTGTAACTAGAATTTTCCAGCCGCGTAAATGAAATATTAATTCCAAATTTGCCAAACCTATTGGAATGAGATAGAGTCAATCCGTTGAATGGTCTGTATTCGCCAGACCAATCCCATAATTTATGATAAGGTTTGTCGTAAAGACCAAAAAATCCCTGGACGATTGTAGTTGGGCGGGAAGTAATATCTCTTGTAATACCATTTATAACTCCGCCAATTGCCGAAGACCCGTAAAGTGAACTTGCAGCTCCTTTAATTATCTCAACCCTTTGCAGTTCAGTCACCGGAATCATCTCCCAGACTATCTCACCTGCATCGCCTGTATAAAAGGGCAGCCCGTCAATTGCAAGCAAAGCCCTGGAACCCGCTCCCCTGCTGTACCCGCTTGAACCCCTTATACTTATTTGGTCATCGGTCATGTTTACGCCGGGCACATACCTTAGTGCATCTTCAAGGTTTGCAAAGTTTTTCTCTAAAAATTCTGTTCCCCGGATTATTTCAGTACTAACGGGTAATTCAGATCTTTTCTGCTCATACTTCCCTGCAGTTACTACAACTTCTTCCGATTCAATAATTTTTTCCTTCAAGATTACGTTTAGAATTAAAGAGCTTTCACGCAGATCAAGGTTATCTTTTTTTAAAGTGGTATAACCGATTGCCGAAAACGAAATTGAATATATTCCCGGGGGTAAGCCCTCAATTTTATAATTTCCATTTTCATCCGAGGCAGCACCAAATTCTGTACCTGCAATAACAACATTTACAAAACGCAATGGGTTGTTTAACGAATCTGTAATAGTTCCGCTTATGCTGTAAGTTTGCGCAACTACCTGATAAAGAGGTAATAGAGAAAACAATATGAGATAAATGAATTTCATCAATAAAAATTAAAGGGTAACATTTAGAATCAACTCCCTCCCGGCGGTTGCGGGGGCGGATTATCAAAATCGCAATTAATATTTATGTTCCTAACCATTGTGTTTTCGGGAATAATAAGCTTACCCGGCTGCGAGGTATCTTCCTCTGCATAATAAACACCTGCTATAAACCAGTCCTTGCGTGAAAGTGAAAGCTCAACAGTTGATTGCTGTGCAACTGCAACGTAAGCGTATTCACCCGCTTCAATAATTCCATCTGGGGGGAAGTAGGAAGAATCCGCTGAACTGAAGATATAAAATCCAACACCGAATGAAATTTCCCAGCTAATAAACCTAAGGTTGAGGATAGTAAAATCTGATGGTGCTAAAAGAGGATCCTTAAACATAACAACATGAGTGCGCTGAATACTATCGGGCCAGGTGCCTACAAAGGTTATCCTGCCGCTAAACCCGGTTGTCTCAGGTACATAGGGTTTCGGTGCAATTCCATGATCTGAATTGCAGGATATGAGTAAAATTAATAAAATTGATGATAGCAGCAGTTTCATCAGGTTCTTTTCATAAGAAATTACTTAGTTGTATCTAAGTTTAAACTTGTAGTATTGCTAAAGCAAAGTCAAGAAAAAAACTCAGTATTTGAATATTAAAAAATCCCTGCATTATATAACACAGGGATTTTTAACTGAAGTGATCTAAGTAATATTATTTTACAAGCATCATATTCTTTGTTTTTATGAAACCAGCAGTTTCCATCTTATATAGATAGACTCCGCTAGAAAGACTGCTTGCATCAAAGTTAACATTATAAATACCTACTCACTCCTGTTCATTAACCTAGTTTTGTCCATTCCGGTCTTGCTGTAACTCTTCAATCATATTATTATTTCCATCATAGGCGTATGTATACCTCCAGTCATTCACCCAATTAAAACTATCCCAGGTTTGTAATAACTGTTCGATCACATTATTATTCACATCATAGGTGTATATATGCATATATTTATTGAGCCAATTGGAATCGTCCCAGGCTTGCCATAACTCTCCAATCATATTATTATTCCCATCATAGGTGTATGTATACTGCCAGTTATTTACCCAATTAGCACTATCCCTGGTTTGTAATAATCGTTCAATCATATTATTATTCCCATCATAGGTGTATGTATACTGCCAGTCATTCACCCAACTAGAACCATCCCAGGTTTGCAATAACTGTTCAATCGTATTATTGCACCTATCATAGGTGTATACGTACTTATATTTATTCACCCAATTAGAATCGTCCCAGTCTTGCCATAATTCTTCAATCACATTATTATTCTCATCATAAGTGTATGTAGATTTCCAGTCATTCACCCAACTAGAGCCATTCCAATCTTGCTCTAACACTTCAATCTTATTATTGTTCCCATTATAGGTGGAGGTATAGTTATATTTATTTACCCAATTAGAGCCATTCCAATCTTGTCTAATCTCCTCAACTAATAGGAAGCCATCAGCAAGTAATGTTTTCTTGATTATTGTTCTTCCATCATTAGTATTAAATTCTATAGA
The DNA here is from genome assembly GCA_036480595.1 of Ignavibacteriaceae bacterium. Taxonomy (GTDB): domain Bacteria; phylum Bacteroidota; class Ignavibacteria; order Ignavibacteriales; family Ignavibacteriaceae; genus JAZGGS01. The sequence goes on along the minus strand of JAZGGS010000246.1, from coordinate 579 downwards.
ACTAATTGATTCCCCTTGATTATTTCTTAATACTTGTTTCCTTTGGTCATCCTTAAAATTTAATAGCCAATCTTTATTATTATTTGTTCCTGCAACAGCATACACAATTGGATTATAAGTATCCCTTGGTTTTTCAGTTGTGAGTGTCTCGGGTAAGGATACTCTTCTGTCTATCATCTGTGCCAAAGCTTGAAAGGATAAAAACATGATGAGCAATAAAAGTGTATTAAAAAATTTCATAACTTTGCGCCTTCTTTATTTTATATCTGTAACCTAAGTTATGTCGTCGATTAAGGCAAGCAATAAAAAATCCCCGCATCATAATAAACCTGGAGGGGTCGGCTTTCTCCAATGCAGAGGTCTTTGCCAGATTGGCAAATAAAAATAAGTTGTTTAATAAAATTACTTCATCAATATTTATCCGCCGCAGTCCCGCCAGAGGCGGGCGAGTCTAACGTAGGAGGACCATCTTCTTAGTATCAACAAAAGAGCCTGCTTGTAGTGTGTAGAAGTAAATTCCACTTGGTAAATCCGTTGAATTAAACTCAACCTCATAACTACCTGCTCCGCCTGTGGCGG
>JAZGGS010000245.1:0-4810 GCA_036480595.1 Ignavibacteriaceae bacterium | reverse complement strand
CCCTGTATGGGAAGATAAAGAAGCTAACAAAGAAAAGATATTTTCACTACTTAAAGAAGAGATTAGTGGTGTTGATCTTTTAATTTTTCCTGAGATGACCCTTACTGGTTTTACAATGAAATCAGATGGGTTTGCGGAAGGTATACAGGGAGAGAGTTTTAAGTTTTTTTCAGAATTTGCAATTAGTAAGAAGACACACATTTTTGCCGGAGTAATTGTTAAGGGTAAAAGGAAAAGTTTCAATACGCTTATTCATATAAAACCGGATGGAAAATTTGTAAAGCTTTACAGAAAGATTCATCCATTTTCATATTCAAAAGAAGACCAATTCTTTGAGCCGGGAAGAAAACCTGCACGAACAAAAGTAAAAAACTGGCAGGTTGGTTTATCAATTTGCTACGATTTGCGTTTCCCGGAACTCTGCAGGAAATATGGAAAGAAGAGAGCACACTTAATTGTTAATATAGCAAACTGGCCAGACACTAGAATTGAACACTGGAGAATACTTTTAAAAGCCCGTGCAATTGAAAACCAATGTTATGTTGCCGGTGTTAACAGGGTGGGTGAGTCACCTAAGCTAAAATACAATGGTTTCAGCAGCGTCTTCGATCCGATGGGAAAAGAAATTATTGCAGTTGAAAATGAGGAAAAATTGATAGCAGCAGAGATTGATAAAAATTATGTGCAGGAGGTAAGAAAAGAGTTTCCGTTTTTAGAGGATATTCGGTTAGTTTAAGATTGTCTGAATTTCAGACCTCACCCCTAACCCCTCTTCCCGCCATGGCGGGACAGGCTCTTATTAAGGAGAAGGGCTTATTAAATTCCCTCTCCTTACTAAGGAGAGGGAACACAAGGGTGAGGTTAAAAAGCAAAGGAATTTGATAGAACTAAAAAAAGAAATGACAAAACACTACAACAAACCGAACGAAAAAGAAAAGCGCAGAAAGTTACGAAAGAACCAAACCTACGTGGAAAAAATCGTTTGGATTTATTTGCGCGACAGAAGATTACTCGGTTACAAATTTAAGCGCCAGTATTCAGTTGATTACTATGTGATAGACTTTTACTGCCCGGAATTAAAATTCGCTGTAGAATTAGATGGTGAATGCCACGATCCCCCGGAGCAAAAAGAATATGATGCCAAAAGGCAAAAATATTTAGAAGATTATGGAATTGAGTTTATTAGAATTACAAATGATGAATTGCTTGGTAATCCAAATAAAGCTTTTGAAAGAATTGAGAATGCAATTAAAGCAAGGAAGGCGCGTATACAGAAGCAAGGAAATCATTAATCCCAAAAGACCTCACCCCTAACCCCTCTCCTTATTAAGGAGAGGGGGATAGGAGAAGTTAAATTATACTTTTAAAGTTTCCTGTCCTGGCTCCCAGTTACAAGGAGTTAAACCGCCTGTTTGTAAAGCATCCAGAACTCTTAATACTTCGTTAACATTTCTTCCAATGCTAAGTTCGTTTGCACTTGCCCAACGGATTATACCTTCAGGATCAACAATGTAAGTTGCCCTGTATGCAATCTTTTCTTCATCTTCTAAAATTCCCAGGTCTTTTCCAAGAGATTTTGAAGTGTCTGCAAGCAATGGCATTTTCAAATCCTTTAAATCAGGATGATCATTTTTCCAAGCAAGATGAACAAATTCTGAATCAGTTGAAGCGCCAATAAGCATGGTATTTTTCTTTTCGAACTCACCATTTTTATTACTGAATTCAGCAATTTCAGTAGGGCATACAAAAGTAAAATCTTTCGGATACCAGAACATCACCATCCACTTACCTACTTTTTTATGATCTTCAGATGAGATGAAATCAAATTGGTTGTTCGTCATAACAGCTTGTTTTTTAAACTCAGGAAATTTTCTTCCTATTCCTCTCATTTTATTCTCCTATTATATTTATATGATTAAGATTAAATTTTAGTGGTGCAAATTTAACTCAGCTAATTCTTTCTAACAAGTAGATTGTGCCTGGAGAGTATAAATATTTTGATATTGTTATATTTCCAGCATAGATTGTGATTTGAAACAACTATTTTGCATTGGCTTGCAAAATCTCACAAGTTTTGCAAGTGATTTGTATCAAACAAATTTATTTTTTAATAAACAAGATATTACCGGTTTGTTATGATTACCAGTAAGAAAAAAATTAATTTTTACCACTGCGATCCTGCAGGTATATTATTTTATGCAAGGTTATTTGAAATCTGTCATTCGGTTTACGAGGAAATAATAAACAGTTTTGAACTAGTAGAAAATTTTTGGCAGAATGATGATTATGTTGTACCGATTGTAAAATGTGAAGCAGGATTCTTTAAACCGGTAAAACCGGGGGAAGAGGTAACCGTTGAACTTTTTGTTTCGCAGCTAAGAAAAACCTCATTCGAACTGAGTTATGAAATTAAGAATGAGAATAATGTGTCGGTTGCATCGGCTAAAACAGTTCATGTTTTTGTTGATAGGAAAATCTGGAAAGGTAAAGAAATAATCAATTCGTTAAGAAACGGATTGAACAATCATCTTAAAAAGTAGTTGTAGAATATTTTTCTGTTAACTTTTTCTTTTCAACTTTGCCTAACTCAGTTTTTGGTAATTCTTTTTCGATGAAGACATTTTTCGGAATCTTGAAGCCGGCAAGTTTATTCTCCAGGTAAGTATTCAATTCTTCAACTTTAAAATCATTTATACCTTCTTCCAGGATAATTACAGCAGCCACTGTTTCACCCCACTCGTCACTTTTTAGTGGAAGCACGGCAGCTTCTTTTACAGAAGGATGAGCCAAAATTTCTCTTTCAACTTCAAGCGGATTTATGTTCTCGCCGCCGCTTATTATTAAATCTGATTTTCTGCTCTCCAAAAAGAGGTAACCATCGTCATCAATAAAACCAATATCATTTGAATAAAAATATTCTTTCTTTGTTTCATTTTCATCCGGCTCATTTAAATAACCCTGCATTAGTGCAGGTGAACTAATTAAAACTTCTCCTGAAATATTTTTAGCAAGCGTGTCATTGTTTTCATCAACAATAATAATTTTATTAGGAGCTATTGGTTTACCCGCTGAACCCGGCTTTGAATCAAAATCTTTTGGAGAAAGAGCAGTTACAAACGAAGCGGTTTCAGTAGAACCGTAAACTTTAGTAATCTTCCAGCCAAGTTTCAACGCATCTTCAACCAATTCATTTGATATATAACCGCCTCCAAGTAAAACATTTTTTAGTTCAGGATTCGGTTTGAATCTTTTATCAACCAGGCGTTTTAATTGTGTTGATACAAATGAAATTAATGTTGGATTAAATTCTGTAATTGATTGAATCAGTTCATTAGATTTAACAGATCGGGGAATTACTACCGGAACGCAGAAAAGAAGTGACCTGGTAAAAATTGAGAAGCCGCCAACATGGTAAAATGGTAAACTTGCAAGCCATTTATCTCCAGCAGAATGTTTTAAAATAGTATCTCCAATCAAACCACTCTGGTAAAAACTGTTAAAGGAAAGTTTAACGCCTTTCGGTTTAGCTGAAGAGCCGGAAGTGAAAATAATCGCTGCTGTTTTTCCAGGAATGATCTCTCTTTTATCCTCTTCACCTGAACTTTCATTCAAATCATCCGGCAGTGTAATAAATTTCTGTTCAGTAATACTATATTTTTTTAGTTGATCTTCAGATCCAACCAGTGTAATGCAATTAGCTGATTGCAGAAAATAGTTCAGCTCTTTCTGTGTAACTTTTGGATTTAATAGAACAGGTACTGCTCCTAATTTCCAGAGCGCTAAAACAGAAATAACAAACTCTATTGTATGCTCACCAAAAATTCCTATAAAATCATTTTCATTTACACTTTGCTCAGAAAGGTGCTTTTTTATACTTCCGGATTTTCTTGCTAACTGATTGTATGTAAAGGTTTTACCAGTTGTTATAATTGCAGGAGCGGAAGACAGTTGGTTGTGCAACAAAAAATTATTTATAGAAATCTTGTTCATTAATTTGACAAGGTAATTTTTCCATCTTTAACCGGAAAAGGATCGGGGATTATATCATTTTTAAAATAATCAGAAACTGCAAGTCCGTGTGCAATTTTCTTTTTTACTGTAGCTGCAGCAATTACAGCGTTTACTTTTCCAATTGCTGATTCAAACGAAGAAGTAATAACAGGTGTGATATTATTTTTTTCTGCCAGTTCAATTATTTCTAAAGTTGGCAGCAGCCCGCCGATAATCATCGGTTTAAGGATGAGATAAACAACAGCATTTTTATTGATGAAATCTTCAGCAGCTTTTTTTGTACGGATTGATTCATCAGCAGCTAGCTGTAGGGAAACGTTACTTTTTAACTTAATAAAATTATCCAACGAGTTAACCGGCTGCTCTGCATATTCCAAATTTAAATCTTCTAACTTTGATAAATACTTCACTGCTTCATCCAGTTCCCATTTACCGTTTGCATCAATCCTTAATTTAACTTTATTTCCAACTTCATCTCTAAGAGCTTTTATGCAGTTATAATCGTCTTCAAAATTATCCCTGCCTGCTTTTATCTTAAGAGTTTTGAAACCCTTTTTTATCAATTTTTTTGCTTTTAGAATTGTTTCATCTTCCGGCAAAAATCCTATAGAAGCATTAACGTTTATAACCCTTTTAAGATCAAGCTTAAGAAGTTTATCAATGGTTACATTTTTTTCTTTACAAATAAGATTAAGAAGCGCTTGTTCAATTCCATGTCTTAACGTTGGAAGCGAATCATAATCATTCAGCAGTTCTTTAAAGCTTTCATGGATGCTTTTCAATTCAATTTTAAAATCCA
>JAZGGS010000244.1:0-3284 GCA_036480595.1 Ignavibacteriaceae bacterium | reverse complement strand
AACCTGTTCCGATTCGTTGAAATCCATTGTGCTATTGATAAAGGCAGCCACCTCTTCCCGGCTGTTTAAGCCGTCAACCTGGTCTTTCATCAACGCAATAAGGGGTGAAATTACAATTGAAAAATTATCAGACACAAGAGATGGAATTTGATAACAGAGAGATTTACCAGCGCCGGTTGGAAGAACTGCCAGAACATTTTTTCCATCCAGGATGGCATCAATTATTTCTTGCTGCCCGTTCCTGAAAACTTCAAATCCAAAGTACTTTTTTAGTGCTGTTTCTAGGTTTTCCATCTGTCTATTAAATGATTAAAAAAGATGATTATTATTTACACCAAATCTGCCGTTCATTCGTGTATCCAGATTTCTGATAGCCAGTAGATATTTAGAAATAATAACATAGTTAGCAATAAAAGTTAATCGCTTGGATATTAAATGTATACCTGTTAATTTTTATTATGATTAATAAAAAAAAATGCAACCATCCTTAAAACAAATCTTCCCAATAATCTCCTGTTGTTTTATAATCGATGACAAGCAATTTTTATTAGTATAATCAATAATTGGAATTTTAATAATACTATTAAAGGAATAAAAAATGAAGTACTTATCCCTATTCGCAGTAATATTCTTGTTTCAGTTAAGTGTTAATTCACAAATTCAATACAAAGACCAGCTAATTGAAAACAGCGTTTACAGCAATGCTCCTGAAGAGATAAAGAATACAAAACCATTTATTAGGCAATGGTGGTTTTTTGAAGAGAGAGCTTTTCCCGAAGGCGTCATTCCTGAGGATGCTTATGAGAACTCAATTGAACAAAGAAATTTATTAAGAGAGCAGAACGGGGAAAATGCCTTGAGTATTAATTGGGTAAGTATTGGTCCAACTCCCGGCGCTTATTTCAATTATGGTAATATTTCTTCACGCGTGGTAACAGGTGCCTACGATCCTACAAATCCTGATGTTCTATATATTGGTCCCGCTAACGGTGGAGTATGGAAATCGACTGACGGTGGAGTAAACTGGACACCGCTTACAGATAACGAAGTTTCGATGGCTATGGGTTCAATAGCTATTGATCCGGCTAACACGAATATTATTTATGCGGGAACTGGCGAAGCTACTTACAGCGGAGCTTCCTATTACGGTCGTGGATTGTTAAAATCTACCGATGGCGGAAATACCTGGACAAATATTACTTCCGGGCTTCCTTTTTCATCATACTTTTCACGTATAAAAATAAGACCGGGACATTCAAATGAACTATTGGCTGCATTAGGATATTCAGGTCTTTTTAGAAGTACTGACAGTGGGATAACCTGGGCGTCGGTTGCAGGCGGCAGGATTGATGATGTGCTTTTCACGTTCACAGGCGATACGGCTTTTGCTGTAGGTTCAGCAATTGGTTTAAGAAGATCACTTGATGGAGGTGCAACGTTTTCATCTTTTGGAAGTGGTTTGGTATCAGGAACCAGGACACATTTTGATCTTTGCCTCTCATCGCCGGCAACTATGTTTGCTTCGGTTTACGGTTCCGGTATGGTTCGCTTATATAAGTCAACTAACTATGGTGCAAACTGGACTGAACTTTCCACTTCATCAAATTTTCAGAGTCTTGATGGGCAGGCATGGTATGATCTATATTGCCGCGTAAATCCTCGTAATCCGAATAAAGCTTATGTTGGAACTATTGATGTATTCAGCACAACTAATGGAACGACTTTTAATAATCTAACAAATGGTTATAGCGGTGGCTACGTTCATGTAGATCAACACTACCTGTTTTTTCATCCTACAGATGAAAATACTTTTATGGTTTGTAACGATGGCGGTATCTGGAAGACAACAGATAACGGAAGCAGTTTTACAAACATGAACCAGAATTTAACATTAACCCAGTTTTATAGGATTGCGGCAAGTCCTTTTACACCAAGCAGAATTCTTGGCGGCACACAAGATAACGGTACACAGCAAACATATTCAACGCTTAACTGGGCAGCAGCTTATGGTGGTGACGGAGGTGAAGTTTGTTTCAATCCATATAATTCAAATGTAATACTTGGTGAAACACAAAATGGCGGTATCTTTAGAACAATCAATGGTGGTTCTTCGTGGCATTCTTCAACTGCAGGAATAAATACAGGTGAAAATGTTGCCTGGGTTGCTCCAATAATTGCTCACCCCGATAATTCAGGTACCTTTTATATTGCCAGGCAGACTATTTACCGTTCTGTTAATGATGGTGGAACATGGAGCTCTATTTCCGGCAATATTAATGGTAGCAGTTCAGTGCGGGAATTAGCTATAAGTAAATCGAATGCATCAATTATGTATGCAACATCTTCCAGTAATGTTTTTCTTTCTACAGATGGGGGGGTAACGTGGGCAAACAAAACCAGCGGACTGCCAAATAAAACTATTAAATCAGTTAATATCCATCCGGATGATGAGAACATTGCATTGCTTGCCTTTTCCGGGTTCGGAACAAACAAAGTTTATAAAACAACTGATAAGGGAAGTACCTGGTTCAGCATTCACGGCAATCTTCCCGATTCACCAGTTAACGATGTTTTCATTTACACTTATGATACGCAGAATCCCAACACTTATTTTGTTGCTACAGACATTGGAGTTTTCTTAACACAGGATAACGGAGCTGCCTGGGTTGAGCTGCAAAACGGGCTGCCCAACACTGTAATTCTTCATCTTGATTTTTCTCTTTCAAACCGGATGCTTAGAGCAGGGACACACGGCAGAGGAGTTTATGAAGCATTTATTGATTTAGCAATTCCTGTTGAGCTTATTTCGTTTACCGCTTCGATAAATCAAAAAATTGTTACGCTTAACTGGGGAACTGCAACGGAAACGAACAACCTCGGTTTTGAAGTTGAGAGAAAACTGAAAAACCAGGAATGGACAACAATTGGTTTTATCGAAGGGAACGGAACAACAACCGAACAGCAAAGCTACCGCTACGATGATGATTATTCGATGCTTCCTTATGAGGGAAGAGCTCTTTACCGGTTGAAGCAGGTTGATCTTGATGGAACACACGAATACTCAGAGCAAGTTGCGGTTGATGTTACTTTTATTCCTGATGAATTTTATGTTTCGCAGAACTTTCCTAACCCGTTTAATCCTAGCACCAGGATTGAATATTCACTTCCGGTTGAGAGCAGCGTAAAGATAACAATCCACAATTCAATTGGAGAAGCTGTGGAAGTGCTAACCTCCGAAGTGCAACAACCGGGCAGTTATGAAGTTGTATGGAATGCCGGAGACA
>JAZGGS010000243.1:0-2186 GCA_036480595.1 Ignavibacteriaceae bacterium | reverse complement strand
AGCTGATACGTAGTTGGTCTTATTCAATTGTAATTAAATATGTCTAGTATATTATTTCATAATTAAGGAAAGTCCTCTATCTTTAATTATAGTTGCCCAAAGCGATAAAAAGTCCACTAAAAATATTTATAATGGAGTTTATTGACTTAAAGTAAAATATGATTTATCTTAGTGGAGAAAATTAAAAAAATTATGAATTTATTAGATTTTAAAGCCGGGCAATATGTCCAGCAATACCAGTATAAAAGTTTTACCCCATTAAAGGTCAATCAGGAATGGACCTGGAGTGAACCAAAGATTCATACCCTTCTGGCTGAAGCAAATAATAAGCTCGGTGAGTTAAATGCATTTTCAATCTATGTACCGGATATTGATTTTTTTATAGTTATGCATGTTATTAAGGAAGCAACTACTTCCAGCAGAATTGAAGGTACAAGAACTGGTGTTGATGAAGCTTTACTTTCGGTTAATGAAATTGATCCTGAGAAACGAGATGACTGGGAGGAAGTTCAGAATTACATCCATGCGCTAAACTATTCGATAGAAAAATTAGAGGAACTGCCGCTATCTACAAGGTTATTGAAGGAAGCGCACAAGATTTTACTTGAAGGCGTCAGGGGAGAATCTAAAATGCCCGGTGAATACAGGACGAGTCAAAACTGGATTGGCGGCGCAACATTAAAAGATGCCGTATTTATTCCACCTCACCATACAGAAGTTTCGGATTTAATGGGTGACCTTGAAGATTTTATTCACAACAATAAAATAGAAGTGCCTCATTTAATCAGAATAGCGATTGCTCATTACCAATTCGAAACTATTCATCCTTTTCTTGATGGAAACGGAAGGTTAGGGAGATTAATGATTACACTTTTTCTGGTCTCTGTCGGCTTATTGAATAAACCGACTTTGTACTTGTCTGACTTTTTCGAAAAAAACAAACCGCTGTATTATAATAATTTATCATTCGTGAGAACATCAGACAATTTAACTCAGTGGATTAAATTCTTTTTAGTGGCTGTAATAGAAACTTCGGATAAAGGAATAAAAACATTTAAGGAGATATTAAAGCTTAAAGAAAAAGTGGAAGGTGAAAAATTACTTTCATTGGGTAAGCGTGTACACAACGCGAAGAAATTAATCAGCTTTCTTTATAGAAAACCAATTATGAATGTAAAAGAAGTGGAAAACTTACTTGATATTACCACGAAGCCTGCTAATGCAATTATAAAGGAGTTTGAAGATCTTGGTATTCTAAAAGAGATAACAGGTTATAAGAGAAACAGGTTATTTTTATTTGAAGAATATTACAAACTTTTTGCAGATAATTAATAAATGACAACAGCATCAATAGTTCAGAGAGTTTGGAATTACTGTAATAATAAATTCTTGAATGGTTTTAATAAAATCCCACAAGCCATTCAATCATACATTTTTACTATTAATAACCATCATGTCAATTGTCCTTAAAGATTAATGCGAATATCCTTTATCACCCCATCTTTCCTGTTTTCAATATAGACTTGAAATAAGTAGTTTATAAATTTAGATTGCAAACTCATAAAACAATTTCCTCGTTTGAAACCGGCTTATAAATTAATTTTATTCATTTTAATTGTTCTGCTTGCCTCTGCGGTTCTTTTCCCACAGAACAAATATAATACTGTTACTGTTACAGACAGTATCCCGATCAATTTCGAAAACAGTTACTCGGTTTCCGGTGTAGCCATCATTCCATTTTCTGAAACTATTTTTCTAAGGGATTCTTTGCTGAAGCGTTTTACGGATTACCAGTTTTCTTATTCAACTGCTTCATTCACTTTATCCGATACCCTTCCTTATTCCCTTTTTGACACATTGCTGGTTACTTACCAGGCAGTTAACCTATCGCTTCAAAAGGTATATAAAAAGCGGAGTCTTGTAATACGTTACCACGAAAAATATGGTGATACCGTTCAAGTGGTTGAAATTGAAGGTGCGGGATTTACTCCTGAAAGTATTTTTGGCAAAGGAATGCAGAAAAGTGGTACACTTATAAGAGGATTTACTGTTGGAACCACTAAAGATTTTTCACTTAATAGTGGATTAAGACTTCAGCTATCCGGAAGGTTATCAGAAAACTTTGAAATTGTTGCAGCGCTATCCGATCAGAATACTCCAATTCAGCCGGAAGGAAATACGGAACG
>JAZGGS010000242.1:0-7362 GCA_036480595.1 Ignavibacteriaceae bacterium | reverse complement strand
CTATGAAAAATTTCTATACTGTTATTAGTTCAATACTATTCTTATTTGTAATCACCATTCACCCGCAAGTGCCTTTTAGTACCACTCCTGATTGGATTTCACTAGACAATCCATACTCCACCGGTGCTGCGTTTGCCGATATCGATCAGGATGGCTGGATAGACCTGGTAGTAGCAAACGGGAATGATATGGCGCGGCAAAAGGTTGCCGTTTATTACAACGACGGGACTGGTAACTATCCGTTTAATCCAAACTGGCAATCATCCGATATAGATTATCATGGTCATCTGGATGTTGGTGATGTGAATTCAGATGGTTATCCTGATGTTGCAGTATCGGTTTACCTCGGTGCCGCAGGATTCAGTCAGCCGGGCAAAGTTAAACTTTATATGAACAATGCCGGTACGCTTTCATCTAGCCCCGATTGGATTTCGCAAGATGCAGTTTATACTTTTAGCTGTGCCTTTGGAGATGCTGATGGCGATGGTGATCTAGACCTTGCTGTTTCGGGTGGCGAATCTTACAACAACTATCCTGAACAGTTAAGGATTTATTATAACAATGGCGGTACGTTGGATTCATTACCTGGTTGGAAAAGCCAGAGCTCCATTTACAGCTATGATGTTAACTGGGCTGATTTTGATAATGATGGCGATCTGGATTTGGTATTTGCAAATGAGAGCTATCCAAACCAAATTTATGAAAATCTTGGTGATTCAATAACTACAATCCCGGTATGGCAATCGACCGATCCAAGCCAGTACGCAAACTCACTTTTTGTTGGTGATATTAATAACGATGGCTTTATTGATCTTGCAATTTCTGATAACAGCCAGCTTGGAGGCAGCGGTAAATTTAAACTCTATCAAAACAACCAGGGAACATTGAACACCACTCCATTCTGGAATTCTGCGTGGTCAGGTTATGGTTCAGGTATAATGCTTGCTGATGTTGATAATGATATGGATTTGGATCTACTTACAGGCGGCTGGTGGCAGCCATCTCGAATTTACTTAAATGATAACGGCAGTTTTACAGCAAATCCACAATACACTTCGAATACGGGAAGTGTAGTAGAAGCAATTATCTGCGGCGATTATGATAATGATGCCGTTAATACAGTTACTGAAAATGTTATTAGTGATGGATCAAAAAAACTTTTTTATATGCCTCGCGCACCGTTGCAAAAAATTGTTAGCGTAGTTGTTGATGCAGATACTTTAACACACACTCAATACTGCTATGATTTGGAATGTGGCTGGATAAGCCTGGCTTCTACACCCGATTCCGGAGAAACAATTTTATTTGAGGTAATAGAATCCTGGGATTTAGATATTGCTATAAGTAACTGGGATAATGATATCGGAAATTATTTATATGTGAATAACAGCAATCCTGTTTTTGTTGAAAATGAAGAAAAATTACCACAGGAGTTTTCACTTTTTCAGAATTACCCAAATCCATTCAATCCAACAACAAAAATAAAATATAGAATCCCCCTTAGTCCCCCTTTATTAAAGGGGGAAAGCGAAGCTGGGGGATTTATTACACTAAAAATTTACGATGTTTTGGGAAATGAAATTGCAACTTTAGTTAATGAAGAAAAACCCACAGGAGAGTATGAAGTTGAATTCAATGGAGAAGGATTAACAAGTGGTATTTACTTCTATCAATTAAGAGATGGAGATTTTGTTCAAACTAAGAAGATGATTCTTCTTAAATAATTTCCTTTCAAAGAAGAACCCCCTGCCGTACGCCCTTTCTATTGCTGCTACTTTTCTCAATGTAAGACAGGAGGTTTTTTTATTTACTTAATATCTTTTTAGTTACCGGATTCCGATTATTTTCGTCTTAGGAATTTTGCTTTTTCAAGAATCTTGAAGAAAAAATTAATATTTTTTACTTAATACTGATTAATAAGGGAGCACTTGTAAACTATTTATTTATAATTGATTACAGCAGTTTAGAGAAAAATCACAAGGAGTAAAAAAATGTTTACAACTATTGCCATTATGAAATTCAAATATTATTTTGTGCTCGAATTGTTTCTCTCTCATAAGTGGTGAGGGTAACGTAGGTAATGAAAACATTATATAAAGAGAATGCTAAAGACTCATTTAGTCTTCTCTTTCTAACCGTAATAATTATTTCGGTTATTTTATTTCTTATAACTATGATATAAGAATTCTCTGAGTTTTAACTCAGTGAAATAATTTATAAAGTGGGTCGGTAGTGAAGTACATCTTTTCTAGCGACTTTTTTTTGCTCTACTTCCGTCAGATCTTTTCTATAAAGTTTTTCTTATAAAAATCTTGTTTTAAAGAAATCAGCATTACTAATTTTCTTTATTTTTATTTCCTTTTAATGAGTGAACAAACCATGCATTTTGTTTAAGTTTTAATTAGAAGCTTATTCCATAATTAACTTTCACTTTTTCTTTATGAGATACGGCTGCAGGTTTTTATTGTCCACTTTCTTCTGAAGGGCTACATTCAAACAGCAAAAAGAATTATCATCAATACCGTAAATTATAATCTAACAATCTGCTTCCGCTTTTTATCGCTTTATAATCTTAATTCCATTAAGTTTGTTATTGAATTTAAACTTTATAAACCATTAGTTTAAATCCGGAGGAAAGAATGAGCCAGAAGAAAATTGTTCCTGCTGTTAGGACTGAAAACATCACTTATGCAGTTAGAGATATTGTTGTACTTGCAAATGAAGTTGCAAAATCTGGAAAAGAAATGCTTTACCTGAATATCGGCGATCCGAACATTTATGATTTTTCTCCGCCGGAACATCTTGTAAAAGCAACTTACGATGCAATGCTAAATAATGATAACGGCTATGCACCTTCTTCAGGAATTCAGGAAGCTAGAGATGCAATTGAACGGGAAGCAGAGAGAAAAGGAATAAACAACGTACACGATATTTTTGTTACAACAGGTGCAAGTGAAGCGATTGAAATTTGTTTAACTGCTTTAGTAAACAACGGCGAAAATGTTTTAACTCCAACTCCCGGTTATCCTCTTTATACTGCAATTCAAAGTAAACTGGCTGCGGTTAAAAATCCTTATTACCTTGATGAGGAAAACGGCTGGCTGCCGGATATTGAGGATATTAAGAGTAAAATAAATGATAAAACAAAAGCTATAATTCTTATCAATCCAAATAACCCTACCGGTTCACTTTACACAACGGAAAACCTGCAGCAAATTGTTAATCTTGCAGTTGAAAATGATTTAGTAATTTTTGCGGATGAAATTTATGATAAACTTCTGTTTGATGATAAAAAACTTGTATCAATAGCTTCATTAAATAAAGATGTTTCCTGTGTTACTTTTGGCGGCTTATCAAAAAATTATATGGTTCCCGGGTTCAGGATTGGGTGGGGAATTGTAAGCGGAAGAAAAGAAATCCTTTCTGATTACATTGAAGCAATAAACAAAATATTAAGAGCACGTCTTTCAGCAAACCATCCGGAACAGTATGGAATAAAACCTTCGCTTGAAGGTGATCAATCAAACCTTCTTGAGGCAAAAGAAAAACTTACAACGAGACGCGATATGACCGTTGAAAAACTTAACGCAATTGATGGCATTTCCTGTGTAAAACCGGAAGGTGCATTTTATGCCTTCCCCAGATTGCATATGAACCAGCCGGATAACCACTTTGCAGCGGAATTAATAAAGGAAACAGGTGTAGTGGTTGTACCAGGTAGCGGATTCGGGCAAGTCCCCGGCACCCAGCATTTTAGAGTTGTATTTCTGCCAAACGAACAGATACTTGAAAAAGCTTATAGCGCTATTGGTGATTTTTATCAAAAGTATCTTCAAAAATTTCCAGAGAAAGCAGAAACTAATTAATTATAGTTACACTGTAAAATTTGTAAATACTTGATATAATGATTTGAGCTTCTCGTCATTACGATATCTCATAGTCTCAAATTCCCAAAGTCCCAAAGTTCCTGTGTTTCACAATCCTATCTTCCCAGATTCCCAAATCTTGATTGACTAGCCTATCATCTATATATTTGCATCCTTCATTTTAAAATTAAATCTGTTTCGGTTTGGAAAAATATTCAATAACAAAGCTTAGCAGCGGCACAACAATAATCTCAGAGTTTATTCCTTATGTTAAATCGTTTTCATTAGGATTTTGGTTTAACGTTGGTACTAGGGATGAAAACCCTAATAACAACGGCATATCTCACTTTATAGAGCATATGCTTTTTAAAGGAACAAAAAAGAGATCCGCAAGGAGAATTTCTGAGGAGATAGAATCGTATGGTGGGTACTTAAATGCCTTCACATCAAAGGAACATACTTGTTTCTACGCACGCGGCTTAACTAAAAATTTAAATAGAACATTCGGCATTCTTTCTGATATGATACAAAATCCTTTATTCAGAGAAAGCCATATAAAAAAAGAAGCAGGGGTTGTTATTGATGAGTTGAGAGATATTAATGATAATCCTGAAGAATTGATTTTTGATAAATTTGAAGAAGTTATTTTTAGTGGTAATCCTTTAAGTTACCCTGTTATAGGAACTGAAGGAAACATTAGAAAATTCAATTCCGGCGAGCTGCAAAAATTCCACCGTAAAAAATACAATGCCGGAAACCTGCTTATTGCTGCATCGGGCGCTGTGGAACATAATGAACTGGTTAAGCTTGCGGAAAGATATATCAGCAAACGCAAACCGGGAACTGAACTAAGCAGGGAAAAATTCTATCGTAAAAAAGTTAACGACCTGGTTGTTGAAAAGGACTTCCAGCAGGTTCATTCAATTATAGGGCGCTCTACTATTGGGTTTAAAAATAAAAAAAGAATACAAGTTAGAATACTATCCACTATGTTGGGCGAGGGAAGCAGCTCGCGATTGTTCCAGGCAGTAAGAGAAAAGCTTGGCATAACTTACCAGATAAATTCTTTTCTTAATTCTTACCAGGATGTTTCTGCTTTTGGAGTTTACTTCTCTACCAATGGTAAACAAGCGGAAAGAGGTATGAATATTGTTGTTAAGGAATTTCTTAAAATGAAAGAGAAGAAAATAACTGAAAAGGAACTTAGCCGGGTAAAAGAATATATTAAGGGAGGTATGCTTCTCAGCTTAGAGAATACTACCAACAGGATGATAAGAATTGCAAATTCATTTTTATATTTTAACAGAGTAGTTTCGCTAGATGACTTCCTTAAAAAGATTGACTTGGTTACAGTTGATGATATAACGTTATGTGCTAACGAATTGCTTGACGAGAAGAAACTCTCAAAGGTTATTCTAAATTCAAATGCTGCTACCTGATTAGCTTCATCAAAAATTCTTCACTGAAATTTATTGATTGTATTGATACAAACTTTAAAAAAATTATAGAAAGTGTTAAAAAACAATCATTTTCAGCGAAATTAAAAATTTTAGGAAAAACTATATAAACCAACAAAATAGTTTGTTTTCACTCAATATGTGAACATTTTAACTATATTTGCAAATATGTCCCGGTTGAACATTTCAAATTAATTCACTTTATTTCGGAGTAGATGCGCAGAGTTATTTACATAATATTAGTTTCCGGCTTTTTCATACTTAGCCACAGCCAGATTGTTACAGATAATTTCAAACTCGGTTTTCCGAAGTTCATTCCTGAAGGTAAACCGTTCGAAGTATCAATCGTAACTTCCAAAGGATTTACGGATGCAGATATCCTGGAACTTGAGTTAAATCCTTCTAACGTAATTCAATTAAAAAAAATTGAGCTTAGAACAGCCGATGAAACCAGCCAGGTTAATTTTAAATACATTTCGGCAGTTGAATCCGGTTTAAAATTAATAAAATGTGTCATTGATTTTTCTGCTGCACAAATTCTTGATGAAGATTTCTTCCAGGTATTGATGACCTTCAATTCTTATAATGTTAAAAGCTTTTCGCTTGAGCTGAAGGGTTTATTTAAAAGTGGCGATAGTGTTTTAGGTTACCTGCACAGCAGCGAATCTTCGATTCAATCTACAAAAGAAAATATTTATAAAGCTGATCTTTCGTTCTACGAAGTCTCTTCAATTTCTGCCCAGTCTTTAAGTTTAGGTTTTTCATCAAGTGTTACCCTGCCGGTTTTGCAGAATGTAAAAAATAATTTGTATGCAGATTTTTGGTTGAAGATAAACAATCCCGGGATTGAATTCTTATCAATTAAAAATGTAAAAACAAACAAAGTTGAGTACAGTTTATTTACAAATCAATTTCAGATTCTTTCAGCCAAATCGGATTACTACGAACAATCGAACCTGATGCCGCACTTTTTATCGGCAGAAGCATGGAATCATATCTCGTTACTATTTCTTGAATCGGAAGGAAAAGCTAAATTCTATTGCAACGGAATTAACTTTTCTACAATTGCGTTGTCAATTGTGTTCAACCCGAATGATTATCAATTTGAAATTGGCAATAAAAATAATGAATCAGAATTTTACATTGAACAATTCCGTTATGTAAACCTGAACGAACCAGTTGAAACTGTTTTCAAATTCTACAACTATAAAAACTTCAATTCAGACAGCTCTGATTTACTTTTACAAATGAACTTTGATGATGTTAATTCCTTAACTACAGGCGCAGAAAATCTACTTACTTACGAAAACATAAAATTTATAAAATCGGATGCGCCAATATTTCCTGAAGCGCCGGAACTAAATTTAATAGTGCTTAATAATTTTTATGAGCTTGAATGGAGCGGCGGCGATGTTAACAGCGCTTCTTATTATGTGATAGAATCCTCGGAGGACCAGGGAGGGTACGCTGAACTTTACAGAGTTAATGCTGAAAAGAATAAAGAAAAAAAATATTCCTATTTAGCTGAAAGAAACGTAAGCGCTGGGATTGTTTTTTACAGGGTTAAACAGGTTAATTCTGATGGTACTATGGTTTATTCTGCACTTGTAAAAATTGGGCAGGGTGTAATAGAAGATATAATTCTAGGGCAAAATTATCCAAACCCTTTTAATCCAGTTACAATAATAGAGTTTGAAATTTTACAGGATATAGAAGTTAAAGTGGTTGTTTATAATTTGGAAGGAAAAGAAATAGAAATTTTACACCACGGATTTCTTTCCAGCGGAGTTTATAAGTTTGAATTTGATGGAAGTGAATTACCTTCCGGAATATATTTATATAAAGTTTCTACGCCGCAGTTTACACAAACAAAAAAGATGATCCTTGCAAAGTAGTACCTTTCACAATCGGTTCGGCTTTCTTAATCATAAATTTTAATTATATTCGAAGGGGAAAAACGAGGGTTTATGCTTTCCAAAATAAATTCAAGTGCAACATACGGAATTGATGCCTACCTGGTAGAAGTGGAATCGAATGTT
>JAZGGS010000241.1:0-4537 GCA_036480595.1 Ignavibacteriaceae bacterium | reverse complement strand
CTGTTCATCGCATAGTTCTTTCCAATAGATTTAAGATTTTCTTTAAAACCATTTTCTAAATAAGAAGATTTTTTTTCTAACTCATCATATAATTCCGGGTGCTCTTTAATGTGGCATAATGCAGCATAACCTGCAGCCATTGCAAGAGGATTTCCGCTCAGAGTGCCTGCCTGGTAAACAGGTCCGCCGGGGGCTATTATATCCATTATTTCTGCCTTACCGCCAAAGGCGCCTACCGGTAAACCGCCGCCAATAATTTTTCCAAAGGTGGATAAATCGGGAGTGATTCCTAAAACTTCCTGTGCACCCCCAGCCGCAACCCTAAATCCTGTCATAACCTCATCAAAGATTAAAATAATTTTTTCTTCATCACAAATACTCCTAAGATCTTTAATAAATTCATCGTTTGCTTTTACAACACCCATGTTTCCTGCAATAGGTTCAATAATTATTGCTGCAATTTCATTTTTATTTGCAGCAATCAATTTTTCAACGGAATCTATATCATTATAATCTGCTAAGAGTGTATCAGCAGCGTTTCCATTTGTTACCCCGGGACTTGTGGGTACGCCAAGTGTTAAAGCACCGGAACCTGCTTTGATAAGGAAATAATCAGCATGACCATGGTAACAACCCTCAAACTTTATAAATTTTTCTTTGTCTGTAAAACCACGTGCCGCACGTATTGCACTCATTGTTGCTTCGGTGCCGCTGTTTACCATTCTTACTTTTTCTATTGAAGGTACGAGCCGGGTAATAATATCTGCCATCTTTACTTCAAGCTCGGTAGGAGTTCCAAAGCTTGTTCCGTTTTCAAGCGCATCCAACAATGCTTTTTTAATAAAGGGCGGGTTATGTCCAAACAAGTGCGGACCCCAGCTTCCTATATATTCAATGTATTCGTTTCCATCTACATCAAAAAATTTCGATCCTTTACCACTATCTATAAAAAGAGGATCGCCGCCTACCGACTTAAATGCCCTTACGGGAGAGTTTACCCCACCGGGAATATATTTTTTTGCTTCCGCAAAAAGTTGCTTACTTTTTTCTAAATTCATCACTTTTCTAAAATATTAAATAATATTAATCGCCAAATAAAAGGTTATAATCAATTTCTTTTCCATTCTTCCACCAAACCCTTGGTTTAATATACCAGTTGCCAATAACACGTGGATACAATTTTTTCTTTTCCTTAATCCAGTTCATTATCTGAAGCCGTATATCTGTATCTGTTGATTGAATAATTCTTCCTGCAAGTTCCTCTTTAGGAATTCCCGCTCCTCTGGTTAAATGCCCCCCGCCGCCGTTACCCCTGTAGGAATTTATAGCAACCGTGTATGTTGAATCAAGACTAAACTTAGTACTATCGCGCAGCGTAAAGAAAGTCACCCTTTCACCAACCGGCTTAGAGATATCAACAGTATATTCAAACCCCGAAGCTGATGAAAAATTATAAAAACGTTCCTCTAGCATCGGTGAACTATAACGTTCTGAATATTGTATGTTGCCATCATCATCCAGTATAAATTTTAATACATGGTCGCTGTCATTTTCCATCTGGTTAAACCAGTTACCGAATGAATACTCAAGATAATCTTTTACTTCCTGCCCGGTTAGTTCCATGGTATAAAGAAAATTTTCGTACTTATAAAGATTGAACATGTCCCGAACTCTTACCCAACCACTGTCTATAGCCACATTAAAAGAAAGCGGGGAGGCAAAGGATATATCAGCACCGGTTATATCAAGCTGGGCAATTTGTATCAGGTCAACAAAATCGGATGGACCGAAGATTGATTCTTTTGAGGAAACCGTTCTCTTAATTTGACCCAACGGTGTAACAACATAGTTTTCAATCCTGTTTAGTTCCAACAAATATTTATTCATAAATATATTATCGGGTCTGTAATCTTTAACCTCAACTATTTCTCCTGATGAATTTATTTTGTCCCAGTTCCCGGTCTCATCGTTAAATTCCATTGTTATGTTTGCCACCGCAACAGTTTTTGCCCTGGATAAAGGACCAAGAATTAAAACACTGTCGCCGGCAGTATTTACCACATTAAAATTCCATCCCGCATGATCATGTCCAACAAACACAACATCAAAACCTGGTACTTTTTCTGCAACAAGCTGGGAAGCATTTTCATTTTTGTAAGTATCGGCAGTTACATTACCGTAAGTATAATCTACCCCGGAATGAAAAAGCCCTATTAACAAGTCGGGATTTTCTTTCTCATGTATAATCGCAATCCATTTTTCAGCAGATTCAATCATATCTTCGAATACCATTCCTTCCCAAATATGCTCTGGCAGCCAGCTTGGAATAGCGGGAGTTACTAAGCCTAGCACAGCAATCTTAATTCCTTCTCTTTCTATAATCGTGTATGGCTCAAAGTATGGTTGGTTGTTACTTGTGTTAACAGCATTAGCCGCAAGCCAGGGCAAGCTCAACTGCTTCCTGAACCTGTCATAAACGGGGTGACCGGTTTCAATATCGTGATTACCAATTGTTGCAGCATCATATCTCATAAAGTTCATAACATCAGCATATAAATGCTTGCTAACAGTATCTTCGTAATTGTAGTAATAAACTGCAGGATCTCCCTGTATGATATCGCCGTTATCAAGTAGAACTACTTCCTGGTCTGTCTTTCTTCTTTCACCACCAACATAGGTATGTATCTGTGCAAGTGAACTATTTGTCGTCGTATCATTTTGCAGGTCGTAGGGAAAGATTGCCCCGTGTACATCGCTGGTTTCAATCAGTTTAATCTTTACGGTTTGAGCAAACGGGGTGGCTGTTATCAACATCCAGATAATAATGCAGAGTAAAGACAACCTGGTTTTCAATTCTATCATAATTCTCTCTGATTCTTGATTTTATAATTCCGCAAAATTAAGCAATAATAAATTATTTAGAAATCACTAAATAAGTTGATTTTGAAACAATTCTTATTATAGAACAAACAGTTCAACTTTAGAATAAAAATAGGAAAGAATAAACTTACCTGTCTGATATATCGCTCGCTCTTTATCAGTTCTGCCAATTCATTATATTAATTATTAAATATTCGGAAATTTATAGTTTTAATCCATAACATTATTAAGGATATAAAATGAAAAAAGTTTTAATACTGGGCGCTGGTCATGTTACCAAACCGATTGTAGAATACCTGACTGAAAATTGTGGATACAATGTTACAATGGGTGCCAGAACAGTTTCGAAAGCTGAAAAAATAATTACCGGAAAACCTTTGGCATCAGCAGTTTCCTGGGCAAGCCATGAAGAAGTTAAATTGGATAAACTGATTGCAGAACATGATCTTGTCATAAATATGATTCCAAAAGCACACCACCTAATGGTTGCAAAGCTTTGCTTAAAACATCAGAAGAGTATGGTTTCCACTTCTTACGAAATACCGCCAATTAAAGAACTGGATGCCGAAGCAAAGAAAAGCGGAATTTTAATATTAAATGAATTAGGTGAAGATCCGGGGATGGATCACTTTGCTACCCAGATGCTGCTTGATGATATTAACGCCGATGGCGGAAAGGTAATTGAAATTCAATCGTATGGTTCCGGCTTACCTTCTTTTAAATTTAACAATAACCCGATGGGATATAAGTTTTCCTGGGAACCAAAAGGAGTTTTCCTGGCAGCGCAAGTTCCTGCCCAATACCTGGTAAAGGGAAAACCGGTCCCGGTTGATGGTGATAAACTTTTCGAAAATTTCAAAATGGTTGATATTAAGGGACTTGGAACTTTTGAAGCTTATGCAAATAAAGATGTAACAAAATATATTAAACCTTATGGCTTACCCGAAGATGTTAGCTTTTACAGGGGATTGCTCCGGTTCTCCGGCTATTGCAATAACATGCGCGCCTTCTGGAAACTCGATTTGCTGAATGATAAAGAAAAATTAGATTGGAACGGTAAAACATTTAAAGACTTTTCAGCGTTTTTAATAGATACTAAACCGACCGAAAAACTTGAAGATGAATTTGCAAAATACCTGGGAGTAGATCGTCTGTCTGATATTATAATGAGACTAAAATGGCTTGGTATATTTGAATCTGAACAGATAAAAACAAAGAACGGCTCTAAGCTGGATGTGTTTATAGAGTTATTGCTAAAGAAACTTACCTACGCACCTGGTGAAACAGATATGACTATTATTCATGTAGATATTCTTGCAGAATTACCCGGTGGCAAGCAGGAACACAGAACAGCTACAATGGTAGCTGATGGAGAACCGCATGGTGATTCTGCAATGGCAAAGGCAGTTGGTTTGCCGCCAGCAATAGCAGCCAAGTTTATTTTAGAAGGAAAGATAAAAGAAACGGGTGTGCATATGCCCCCAACCCTTCCCTACTTATATAAACCATTCATGGAAGCATTGGCAAAGTATGGGTTTGAGTTTAAGCGAGAACTGTAAACTTGGTGTCCTAAGTTACTTAATAAATAATAAAGGCGAGTTTGACAGCTCGCCTTTTTAACATAGCAAAGTTAAAGACATTTCTACCAGGCATAACC
>JAZGGS010000240.1:0-2908 GCA_036480595.1 Ignavibacteriaceae bacterium | reverse complement strand
ATTAGCTAATTTTATACCATCAGATAATAATTCAAATTCGGAGCGATAAATGTTCAACTTTAGATTGAAGTTCGTTTTTATCTCAGCCATCATTTCTGTACTTACCATTAATTCGCTGGCGCAATCCACAAGCAGTTTCCAAACTCCTAAAGAATTCTTTGGGTTTAAACCCGGTGAGGATGGAATGCTGTTTACTTATGAAGAGTTAATCTCTTATCTTCAAATTCTTGTAGAAGCATCTCCCCGTTTGAAATTGGTTGAAATAGGTAAAACACCTATGGAAAGACCTATGTATATTGCATTTATATCTTCCGCGGAAAACATTTCCAGCTTAGATAAGCTGCAAAATATTAACAGGGAACTAGCACTTAACCCTTATCTTACCGAAGATCAGAGAGAAATATATTTTAATGAAGGTAAAGTGTTTGTACTTGGTACCCTTTCAATGCATTCCGGCGAAGTTGGACCAAGCCAGGCAGCCGCATTAATAGCTTATGATCTTGCAACAACTAATGATCCGAAAAAGATAGACTTCTTAAAAAATTCTGTTTATATGATGGTGCCTTGCCATAATCCGGATGGTATGGATATGATTGTTGAGCACTACAAAAAATATAAAGGCACCAAATATGATGGCAGTTCCATGCCAGGTGTTTACCATAAATATGTTGGGCACGATAACAACCGCGATTTTGTTACACTAACCCAGGAGGATACCAGGGCAATTGCACGAATTTATAACCAGGATTGGTTTCCGCAGGTGATGGTTGAGAAGCATCAAATGGGTTCTACGGGTCCGCGTTATTTCGTTCCACCACCACACGATCCGATTGCAGAAAATGTTGATGCCGGAATATGGAACTGGGTTGGCATATTTGGATCTAACTTAATTACAGATATGACTGGTGCAGGATTAAAAGGTGTTTCGCAGCACTATCTTTTTGATGAATACTGGCCAGGTTCAACTGGAACCTGTATGTGGAAAAATGTGATTGGATTTTTAACCGAGAGCGCATCTACAAAATATGCTACACCAATTTATGTTGAACCGAATGAATTAAATGTACATGGTAAGGGTCTTTCGGAATACGAGATAAGCATAAATATGCCTGAGCCATGGGAAGGCGGCTGGTGGCGATTGAGCGATATTGTTGAATATGAAATCGTCTCAACCATATCAATTCTTGAAACTGCGGCCGCGAACAGACAGGAAATATTAAAGTACAGAAATGATCTTTGTAAAAAGGAAGTGGAAAGGGGTAATACAAAACCACCCTACTATTACATCTTACCCAAACAGCAGCATGATAAAAGTGAATTTATTGAATTGGTAAATCTTCTGGATGAGCACGGTGTGGAAGTTTATTTTCTTAAAAATAATATTGAAATAAACGATCGTGTTTTTGGAGATGGCGATGTTGTAATTCCACTCGCACAGCCATTCCGACCTTTTATTAAAGAAGTAATGGAAAAACAGAAATACCCGGTGCGCCACTACACTCCCAATGGCGAAATAATTAAACCTTATGATATAACCTCGTGGTCTCTTCCGCTTCACAAGGGAGTTACTGCAGTTGAAATAAACGAAAAAGTAATAATTCCTTTATCCGATTTAGAACGAGTAACAGCACCGCTTAGTATAAAAATGGAACCGGGATTCGAACCAACAGCTTTCCTTTTTAGTGCGAATAATAACGAAAGTTATAAAGCAGCGTTTATAGCTATAGCCAACGGATTAAAGGTAGAGCGGCTAATTAATCAAGTTGAAATTACTGGGGATGTTATACCTGCCGGAAGCTTTCTTATTTCATTAGAAACGAATGACAGAGAAGCAGCTGATAATCTTATTGGAAAGTTAAATGTCGATCCTATATATCTGCGTGATTATTCAAACTTTGAACTTGAAAAGCTTTATATGCCACGCATTGCTCTTATAGAATCAAACTTCCACGATATGGATGCAGGATGGACGAGGTATATTTTTGATGCTTATTACATTCCATACACAGTTATTAAACCGGGAGATTGTGAGAAAACAGATTTTGTAAAAAACTATGATGTGGTTGTATTTCCTAATGAAGATAAATCGATATTGATGGAAGGAAAATATAAATGGGAAGATACTTACTATGTTACAAATTATCCGCCCGAATTTACAAAAGGTATAGGTGCGGAAGGATTTAATAATCTGATGAGTTTTCTTGATGAAGGCGGGATAATTATTTCGTGGGGAAATTCAACAGAACTTTTCATTGGTCCGCTATCAATTAAGCATGGGGAAGATGATAAAGAAGAATTTCAACTGCCGGTGCGTGATATTTCAAAAAAATTAAAGAAGGATGGCTTATATGTTGCGGGCTCTCTTGTTAATATTAAACTTACTCCCGGTAATCCTGTTACTTATGGAATGGAAGAAAAGATAGGTGTATTCTTTAGAGGAAAGCCTGTGTTTACTACATCTCTTCCGCGGTTTGATATGGATAGAAGAGTGATTGCAACATTTCCTAAAGAAGATATTCTGCTTAGCGGCTATGCTGAAAATGAGCAGAAATTAAAAAACAAGACCGCAGCAGTATGGCTTAAAAAGGGAAAGGGACAGCTTGTTCTTTTCGGATTCAATCCTCAGTTCAGAGGATCGACAAATGTTTCGTTCAAATTATTATTTAATTCTCTTTTGCTTAAAAAAGATTAAAGAATGAATTAAATCCTTTATATAAGGATCGTATCCAATTATAAAATAGTTAAAACTAATTAGGTCTTCCAAAAAAGTTATAAAAAATTTTAACAGGGATGATAAATTTTTTGTTAATTCGAGTGTGGGATTTATTATAAGCGGGTATTAGCTTCTAACCAGTTCTATTGCTGTCTTCTTATCCCAGACAAGTTCCTTCTTAACCTGTTCCATTCC
>JAZGGS010000239.1:0-3105 GCA_036480595.1 Ignavibacteriaceae bacterium | reverse complement strand
GAGTTACTATAATTAAGAATATCCTCAAATTCTTTTATGGAAATCAATTTTAAGCTGTCACTCTGTTCAAGCGATGCCTGGAATAGTTTTACAATTTCTCTTATAAGATGGGGAAGATCCCAGGTTTGAAAATCATTGTTATCAAAGTTTACTGTTTCGGTTCGCTGCTGATATCTCCAACGGTTATTTTGATAATACTGCCAGTAAATATTTGCGAGAATAGATTTTAGCATTGCATTTGCAGGGAATGATGTTGTGTTTATTTCATCTTTAACATTATTTAATATTTTTATGTGGCTATCTTCTTCGGTGTAGTTTGTAAATTTCAGTTTATAGAAAAGTGATTTTATAATCTGCGGTTGGTTGTTTTCTTTTTTAGCCGTCTTATATATTTCTTCAACTACTTCCAGCGCCGAACGTGTGAGCCCTTCATTTACAAGGGAATCTACTTTGTGCCATGCGGCTTTGTAATCGTCACCAAAATTATAATGTATCACTTCAGTATGATTAAATATTTTTATACCGGGAATAAGACCGGTGAATGAATAAAATAAAACTACAATGGGGATAAACAGGAGGAATCTATTTATATTTTTCATGCTAACTACCCTTTGTCAAAATAAGAATTTTAATAACCCAATTTTAAAATGTTATTTATTTAATAACTGATTTTACTTAAAATAATTGATTTAGTTCCTAAAAAAATATTATTATTAATGAGTTTACTTGCAATATATATTGTACTGCCTTAATTATCAGGAAAAAGGACAGGGTAAAAAGGATGAGTCAAATAAGAAAGAATAAGAGTGTTTTAGAGCTGCTGAAAAAACATGGCGATAAATTAACCACAGTACGCGAAATAAATCACTGGATTTATTTCAAATCATTTGATGATTTGTGCGACTACAAGGACATATTGGCAAAAAAAGGATTTATAATCCAGAATATTGACAAGAAAGAGGATCCAAATGAAACTTACCCGTTTTCACTAATTATTAGCCGGGACGATCGGGCAGACCTAAAAAGTATAAATGAAGTAACGTTAGAACTATCCCGTTTAGCTGAGGAATACAATGGTAATTATGATGGGTGGGAAACACCTATGGTTATGGAATAGTCATATAATTTAAGCAATAATGCAGGTAGAGTATTCAATATTATTTGAGTTTTTAACATACGGCAAAGTAACCCCACTTGACATTTAACGCGTGGCGTTATATTTTATTTTTATGATTAAATCATTTAAATGTAAAGAAACTGAGAAGATATTCTGCAGAGAATATTCAAAAAAGTTTCCTGGGGAAATCCAAAGAACAGCATTAAGAAAATTGAGAATGTTAAATCGTGCCAGGGAAATTCGTGATTTAAAAGTTCCCCCGGGTAACCGGCTTGAAGCACTTAAGGGTAACAGGAAAGGGCAGCACAGTATAAGAATTAATGACAAATGGAGAATATGTTTTCAGTGGAAAGAAACAGACGCATTTAGTGTAGAAATAGTAGATTATCATTAGGAGAATAAAATGAAAAGAAAAAAAATATCCCCAATACATCCGGGTGAAATACTGCTGGAAGAATTTTTAAAACCTATGAACTTAAGTCAAAACAGGTTAGCATTAGATATCAGGGTTCCGGCTAGAAGAATAAATGAAATTGTTCTTGGAAAACGTCGTATAACTGCTGATACCGCACTTAGATTAGCAAGATATTTTAATATGACTGCCCAGTTCTGGTTAGGATTGCAAATGGATTATGATCTGGATGTTACAGAAGACGAATTGTACGATGAATTAAAAAGAGATATAAAAAGGCGAAAAGTTCCTGCATAAACTTATAAAATTTAACAGGTGAGGTTAGAAAGTCAGTAAATAAATTCATAATGAATGTCAAAAATTCTCTCAAACATCTCAAAAAAACAAAAATGGGCTCTGATATTATTACTGCTCATCACCCCGCTTGGTTTTTATACTAAAATCTATTCAGGTCCTGGTGCAAGCTGGGTAAACGATTCGCTTGGTGGTGTATTCTATGAAATATTCTGGTGTCTTATAATCTTCTTCTTCTTTCATAAAGTAAAAAGCTGGAAGATTGCTGCTTCAGTTTTTATTATTACCTGCGCATTAGAATTTTTACAGTTGTGGTTACCACCATTTTTAGAATATTTAAGAAGCTTCTTTATCGGGCAAACAATTTTAGGAAATTCTTTTAGCCGGGATGATTTTATTTATTATTTTATCGGAAGCGGAATTGGTTATTTACTTTTAACCCGTTTGCAAAAGTTTTGAAACTAAAATTTAATTCACGATAATGTTATGAAGGTAATCAATGGATAAATTTTTAGAGGCTGCAATTGAAGAAGCAAAAAAAGGACTTGAAGAAGGCGGAATACCCATCGGTTCGGTTTTAGTTATTGATAATGCAATAGTTGGGAGAGGACACAACCGGCGTGTACAGAACGGCAGTGCAATTCTTCACGCCGAAATGGATTGTTTTGAAAATGCGGGACGATTAAAAGCTTCCGATTATAAAAAAGCAACTCTCTACTCTACCCTTTCGCCTTGCGATATGTGCAGCGGTACAGCTTTGTTGTATAAAATTCCAAAAATTGTAATTGGCGAGAATAAAACTTTCCATGGTCCGGAAGATTATCTTCGTTCGCGGGGAGTTGAAATTAAAATATTAAACAACCCTGAATGCATAAAACTTATGGAAGATTTCATCAAAGAAAAGCCGGAACTTTGGAATGAAGATATCGGTGAATAATTATTAATCTTTAGCTCTGCGCGATCTCATCCAAACAAAAATAGGAATTCCTGTTGCAATGAAAATTGCTCCCCAAATTACAGTATAAATTCCTAAACCAATAACCGCCCAAACCGAGTAAAGAAATGCTAATATAGTTATGATTAATAATTTTATAAGTTTTTTATTATTGCGGGTTAAATAAATAAATTTCAATTGGGCTAAGGTTGAAAATAAGTAGGGAACGAGAGTAGCGAGGGTTGCTAAAAGTATAACAAAAGTAAATTTTTCAACTAATCCCTGAGTAAAATTCATCATCATTAATAAGGAAATAAGAAAGCTCGATACAATTAAACCAAAAATAGG
>JAZGGS010000238.1:0-2227 GCA_036480595.1 Ignavibacteriaceae bacterium | reverse complement strand
TACATTTATACTCTGAATACTGGTAACTTTACCTCAAGTAAAAAGATGATGTTACTGAAATAAGATAAATGTTTAATTATTTAAACGGGTGAATTGACCAAACCAGTTATTGGTTGATTCATCCGTTTTTTTTTATATTTTTGTTCAATTGAGCAATAAACATTTTCAAAATACATTCACTTCTCTCAAGGCTATTGTAAAGAAACACGAGAAAAAACTGAAATGACAAAACTTTATACTTCAAGAATTTATAACCGGAGAATATTTTACTAACTGATTACATATAACTCTTAAGGTATTTTCTAACTGATTTGATATTAACACATTTTTATTTCTAATACTTGTAAAATTAACCAACCAAGGAGGAAAACGTGGCTCCGGTATCAAAAACCAAAAGCAATGAGACGACCTCTGAAAAAGCACCCGCTCAAACACCAAAGCATAAATGGGTAAGTACAAAATTACTTGATGATGTTTTTACTGATGAAGTTAGCTTATTCAAATCCCATTTTGAGGTTGATTATGAAGCATATTTGCAGAGGTTATGGGATTCAAATCCTGATATCTATAAAATTTTGAAAAATGTAAAAAAACTCGAATCGGCTCGTGATTCTCTGTATGATTACCTGGATACAGCCGAGAGGAAAATTTTTACTCTCGATAATGATCTTCATATTCTTGAAAAAGCAACAGTTCGCGAATCTATTCGTGTTTTTAGAAGCATAATTGGTCCCATCAACGAATTCCGGACAGAGTTTTCTGCGCTCGATAGCCTTTGGAAACTTGCCCGGAATAAGAGGAAAAAACTGAAGAGTACAATATCAGTCGGTTTTATCCTGGAATTTATTAATCTGTTCCGTGGAGTTACAGGAAAATCAAACATATACCTTGAGAATGCACAGGTTAAAAAAGGGATTCCTGAATTTCTTAAAATGAAAGGTAAAAAAGCTGCAAAAGCAAGGATGGAGATTCTTGATGACCTTGGTTTAAGTATTCAGAAATATTTTAAAAAGTACCCATCAGGTCTTGAAGAAGAAGTGATAAATTGGCGAAATGAAAACCGCTCCAAAATATTAAGATACTTCAATGGAACAGAGGATGATTGGAATGATTATCAATGGCATCTTAAAAATGTAATTAAAGACGCAAAGCCATTGCAAGAATTAATTGAGTTAACTAATGAACAGAAGGCAGCTGTTGATGATGCAGTTGAAAACAGAATTGCATTTGGAATAACCCCATACTATCTCAGTCTGATGGATAGGAGACTGTCACTGGGTTATGATCATGCAATAAGAGCCCAGGTTATTCCACCTAAAGAGTATGTAGATAAAATGATTGAGCATAAAGACGATAGAGATATATCCTTCGATTTTATGGGTGAACATGATACTTCTCCTATTGATCTTATCACAAGACGGTATCCAATAATATCTATAATAAAACCTTTCAACACCTGTTCACAGATTTGTGTGTATTGCCAGCGTAATTGGGAAATTAAAAGAGTACTTGAACCAAAAGCACTGGCATCAAGTAAGTTGATGGAGGATGCACTTAAATGGTTTGATGAGCACAAGAGTGTTGGGGATGTTTTAATTACTGGTGGAGATCCGCTTATAATGAAGGATTACCAGTTAGAAAGAATTCTTGAATCCCTTTCTGCAAAAAAACAGGTATATCGAATAAGAATTGGGAGCAGAACTCCGGTAGTATTGCCGATGAGAATAACTGATAGGCTAATAGCATTACTTTCAAAATATCACAAGCCGCCTAAACTCGAAATAGCTCTTGTTACACACTTTGAGCATTCATATGAAATAACACCTGAGGCGATGAATGCAGTTCAAAAATTTAAGAAAGCAGGTATTGGTGTTTATAACCAACAGGTCTATACTGTTGAAAATTCCAGGCGATTTGAAACAGCAAAATTAAGACGGGATTTGAAATCCATTGGTGTAGATCCGTACTATACTTTTAATATGAAAGGTAAGGAGGAAACCAAAAGGTATATGGTACCGATTGCCCGGATATTGCAGGAAAGAAAAGAAGAAGCAAGACTATTGCCCGGATTGGATAGAACAGATGAACCTGTATTTAATGTACCGAAGTTAGGTAAAAACCAACTCCAGGCAGGTCAAGATCATAGACTTGTGATGATTCTACCTGATGGAGCCCGGGTTTATGAATTTCATCCATGGGAGAAAAATATTTCAGCTATTCCTCCTTA